>JALYIG010000321.1 GCA_030775885.1 Acidobacteriota bacterium
ATAGGGCTTCCCTTCGGCAGTCATCGCAAACCAGTCCGGATGCGCTTTGTAGAATGGTTCGAACGCACTCCCGCAATCCATCCGAGCGAAGACAGTTAGCCCGTTCGCGCGAGCCGCCCTCACCAGATCCCCATAGAGGTCGCCACCATTCAAAAACCTGGCCTGATGTTGAAGTGGATCTTTGCTTGGATAGAAGGCCACTATCCCACCGGCGTTGATGATAACCCCCTGAATCTGTGTGCGCTTCCAGTAGCTCCGCCACCATTGCAGGTCGTAGTGCAGCGGGTCCTGTTCGTTCAGGTTGATCTGTCCCCATCGATACGTTCGCTTATACCAGGGCCCACTCGCACTTCGTGCCGCCTGGCCATGCGACTCACCAGGCATAAGGCCTCCCATACTCGCGGCCAACGAGGCTGCTGCTGTCATCTTGAGAAAATCCCGGCGTGACTCCAATTCGACGCTTTTCTTCATTGGCTCCACGATCAACTCCTTGTTTCTCAATTTGACAATACTAGTCGTCTCGAGAAAACGGGGCTTCGCGCAATGATCGTCTCAAATTGTTGCTAATGCCGTTTTTGCGGAAACCTTGGAGTAAAGACTTCGATCACTTCCCCAACCGTGGGTATAGCACGATATAGCTTGGCATATCGCCAGGCAAAGGGCCGCCCCAGAACTGTGGATTCCTGTTGCATAGCGCCGTATAGCGAGGCATTCGACCGTATAGGACGGACATCACCGCCTTAAAATTCGCGGCTTCATTCCTTATCTGTGGCGCGCTCTGATCGTTATCTGACAAGCCATTTTGCGTAGGCGCTCATCTCGATGGCTGGAGCCGTTCCTATGGCTTGCAGACGAGTGATGAGTTCAAGCAAGAAGGAGGTCGTAGCTCTTTCGTGCGGAGTTGAGGAAAGACAGTCTGCGCCTTCGCAGCCGAAGGTTCCGTAGGCTGCGATGCAGCCGAGATCAAGCCGGCCCTCGCCCTGATCGGCAGAAAGAGCCTTCGACAGAAGCGAATCGATGGGCGTCGTCTTCCATCCGCTTTCAAAAGCGAGGAACCCGCCGAGAATAGGCTGTGGGGCTGCCGTGCGGCGCCCGTCTATCGTCTGCACGGGAGCGCTTGTCCGATGGAGACGGCGCACGGTGGCGACCTTTTTCTGTGCGTACTCAATGAACCCAGCATTTATCTCCTGCTTCGATTCAAAAGCCGCATAGACGGCCTCAGCCGGCACCACGATCTCGTTCTCATGCTGGAAAATCAAAGGCGTGTACTGACGATCAAACAGCACCACGTCAATCTCATCGCTGAAATGCCCCTCGCTGTCCACGATCGTCGCCTTTGCGGCCGCATAGCGCTGTGGGAGATATTTCTTGAACAACGAAGTCCAGACTGCCTCGCTGCCATCACCCTTGGCGACGGGATGTCCGAGCGTCTCGCGCGCAATCTTTAGATCCTGCGCCACGCGTTGATGTAGACCCTGCATTAGCCTGGGCAGGGACCAACCGTTATTGCTCATCGGACAATCTCATTCCAGTCTGAAACTGTCAAAGCTGCGACGGCCGCGGCTTTGACTTTGGCTTTGTCGGTCGCTGTGAGGTCATCGGAAATAATGTTGTTGGTGTTAGCCGGATCGACCACGCGCGCATTCGGGAAGTTGTCTCGCAGATATTGAAGGACCGTCCTCACATTTTGCGAAAGGGTGCCATACGTGCCGGGGGGCAGCGCCGCGATGGCAGTCAACTCTAGGTAGAAGGAAGGGAAGTCCAAACTCTTCTGATTGCGCCAGAGCTTGAGAGTGCGAATCTCGGCCTGCCGGCCGCAATTTATGACCGTGTTGATATGGGTAACGACGTTTGTCTTCGTCCAGGTGTCGGCCTTTCTGCGGTAGAGGCTGTGATCGGCGGCAAAGGCGTTCTGGCGCTTGGCCGGCACGAGATCCACGGAATAGCCGTTGACTGAAATGCCGATAGAGACGTTCTGTCGCCGGGGCGTATAGCCTTTCTCGGTCAACTTCGTACAAAGGGTATTGTGGACTTCTTTCAGCGTTTCGGCAGTTTCCTCGGACAACGAGATGAACAGATCGATATCTGTGCCACTTTTGTTGGCGGTGCCCTTCATGAACGAACCGCTCGCATGGACCTCCAGCAAAAATCGATTTGCCCATTCTCGTATGGTCGGCATCAGAATCCCTTGCACGCCCCATAAAGGCGAGGCGAGTCCGGTGAACACGGCTTCGCGGGCGAGAATGCCTTGCAGGTATTGGTCAGCTGTCATGTAGACGTAAAGCTAGCTTACAACGGCAGAGCTACAGCAACGATAGGCCGCGCGTTCAATTCTGCGCTACTGAACGATCAAAGCTACTTGGTATAGCGGTCTGCCACGGCGTGCACAATATCCTGCCGTCCAGAGGTTGAAGGCGGAGACTTTGCCGATCTTGGGGCTGGCCTCATAGAGATGCCCCTTTGAGCATCTCTTCGATCCCAGAGAATTAGCACGCCTCAAGGCTGGCCCTGGCCAGCCACAATTCTCTGGCGTGCCTTTTCTCCCCAGAACCGAGGCGTTTCCCGGCCAATATCGCCACTATATGTAGCTAGCCAAAAAATGCCGCCCCGGAGAAGACTGTATGGCGGTGGAGGCAGTCTGGGGCGAACCGCTCTCTGGCGGCATTTCCCTGCTAACAGGGACATTTACAGGGATTTCTGCGCTCAAAGTCGTTCATAGGCCGGCGAGATGCCTTCAACTCACTCAGCATGAGTTCTTTATGAACAGGACGCTACTGATTTCGAACAGGGAACGAACAGGGCCATAACAGGGATCCCTGAAGTGGTTCAGGGAAAGGCTCATGCGCCGAATGCTTCGGGCGCCCGAGCCGTCTTTGAAGCCTTATACTCTGGAGCGGTGTCGGACCCGACCATATGACGACGGTTTCGGGTGCCGACTCTTAGAACCCACGAGAGGCTAAGTCCGTCGCCGTCGTTCTGCAGGCCGCGTTCCCGTTTGCGGCTCAGTCAACTCCGGGCAGATGTCAGGGAGTCGCATGTGCCCCTCACATGGCACAGTACACCGATGGGATTCTCGGCCGATCACCAACGAGAAGGGCCAGAGGGTTGTCCACGCTCATCCGAGCTGGGAGACCTCGAAAACAAGAACGCTTGACACCCCACCTATAACTAAAGGTAAAGAGATTCTCTCCAGTGCTCTTCAATGTGACTACACAACTACGGCCCCACCCAGAGATCGCGCTGCAAGGTTTCGTGCTCTCGAGTCTCCAAAGAGAAACGCTTGCATCGCCGCCTACAATTATTAAGACAGGAGGAAACCGGGGATGAGCAATAGGGGGTACGTCTAGCCCCTCTTGAGGAGCCGCAATGAACCACGAAACATCCACCGGATTGCATGTCGTCGACATGCCTATTGCTAGCCTAGTCAACTTTTCTAACAATGCTCGGACGCATTCCAAACGCCAGATCCGCCAAATTGCGGACAGTATCCGTGAGTTCGGGTTTACAAACCCGGTCCTTCTTGGCAATGGCGACAACACCATAATCGCCGGGCACGGTCGAGTTCAGGCCGCAAAGCTGCTTGGCATGACTCAGGTCCCAACCATTCTGCTTGCTCACCTGACGAAAGATCAGATCCGGGCGTACGTACTTGCAGACAATAAGATCAGCCTTAGTGCAGGGTGGAATGAGTCGATCCTTGCCATCGAACTTCAACATCTTTTGACTATCCAGACAGATTTGGATATTACGGTCACGGGCTTTGAAGTCCCGGAGATCGATCTGATTCTGCAGCAAGCTAGTGAGGTTCCCGACCAAGAGAATGATGTCGATGCCTCTCTTCACGCAGGCCCTGCAGTCAGCGAACTCGGGGACCTTTGGGCGCTCGGGGATCATCGCATCTTCTGCGGAAATTCCCTGCACGAAGCATCGTTTACCTCTCTCCTCAATGGCAAGCAGGCGGATATGATCCTATGCGACCCACCATATGGGATCCCGATTTCAGGGTTTGTAACGGGAAATGGCTCCACGAAGCATCGCGAGTTTGCAATGGGATGTGGGGAGATGACGTCGGAGGAGTTCGTCCAGTTCCTGACCCAGGCTCTTCAAATGCTGGCTCGACATAGTAAGGATGGATCCGTGCACTTCGTTTTTATGAGCTGGCACCATCTTCAGGAACTGCTGGTCGCTGGCCAAGAGGTTTACGACGCCTTGTTGAACATCGTCGTTTGGGCCAAGGACCGAGCCGGCATGGGGTCGCTGTACAGATCGCAACATGAATTATGTCCAATTTTTCGGAAGGGGAAGAATTCCCACAGAAACAACGTCCAGCTAGGCCGTTATGGGAGAAATCGCACAAACGTATGGACTTACCCTGGTTCGCAGACGCTCTCAAAACAAGGTGTCGAGCGCGATCTACTGTCGCTTCACCCCACCATCAAGCCGACTGCGATGCTCGCGGATGCAATTCTTGACTGTTCTGCCAGAGGCGATCTTGTCCTCGACAGCTTTTTAGGCTCGGGAAGCACGCTCCTTGCTGCGGAGCGAGTGGGCCGAATCTGCTGCGGCATCGAGATCGATCCGCTCTATGTCGATCTCGCCATACGGAGATGGGAACGGTCGACAGGTCGCTCGGCCATCCACACAGGTACAGGTAAATCGTTCGAGGAGATTTCCGCCGCACGGGAGGTGAACTGTGCCCTCTGATCAGGAGCAGACACCCGCAGATTCAGGCGACCGACGCCACCGAAGACACGCCGTTTCTGCTGCATTCATCGCCGCTTGTGGCTCCATGATGGACCGCGCCTCTCGGACCGTTCACCGTAAGCGCCGTGGGATCGTTGGCCACGTTCACGTTTGCGGCCTCTGCAGCCCAACCCAACGACGGGGCGCTTCCCGCCTAGACGCTCATCCTCCCAAGTGGGGAGTCCAAAATCGCTTGACAGAGCCAATAGGGTTCTTAGTAGAGGATTACTTTCAAATGCGCTTCAATGTGACTACTCAAGTATCGATGGCGAAATGGTTCCAGGAAACTTCGGCCGCGCGGGAGGTGAACTGTGTCCGATGATCAGGATCCAAAGAACCCTGACGTAGGCTATCAACGTCCGCCGAAGGCTACGCAGTTCCAGAAGGGACGATCGGGCAATCCCAGCGGACGGCCCAAAGGATCCAAGAATCTGGCGACCATCATTAAACAAGATGGTCGCCAGATGGTGAAGTTGAACGGCCCAAAAGGCCCGCGTTCCATCATGAAGCAACAGGCGGCGGTTATGCAGGTGGGGAATCAAGCGGCCCAGGGCAATCTGGCCGCTGCGCGCCTGTATTTCGTCTGGTTGCAGTTTTCAGAATCGTCGGAACAGAGCAGCGGACTGGCGCCGGTCCTCCACGAACGGGACGCAGCAGTGATGAAAGATCTTGTCGAACGCATCCGCCAAACCAACGACTCTCAAGATGAAACGCCAACCGATGGGGCCTCCGAATGACGTACAAAGACTATCAAACGCTCCTACGATGCGACCTGACCACATTCGTGCATCGGTGCTTTAGTGAGCTCAATCCTCAAGCCGCTTATTTTAGCAGTCCCTACATCGGGCTAATTGCCTCCAAGCTCGAGGCCTGTCGCCGAGGTGAGATTACGCGACTGATCATTAACCTGCCCCCACGCACCTTGAAGTCGCACATTGCCAGCGTAGTCTTTCCGGCGTGGTTGTTCGGCCACGATCCGACTCAGCAGGTCCTGTGCGCAAGCTACGGACAGGACCTGTCTGATAAGCATGCGCGGGATTGCCGCACCCTCATGGCTAGTCCTTTTTATCGCAGCCTCTTTCCTCATACCAGGCTTGCGGCCAAGCAGTCCGTCGGGGAGTTTATGACCAGCCGATTGGGAGGTCGGCTTTCAACCTCGGTGGGTGGCACAGTCACCGGCCGTGGGGCCGATTGGATCATTCAGGACGACATCATGAAACCGGAAGACGCGCAGTCAGAGGCGCGGCGAAGAGTCACCAACGACTGGCAGGAGAACACCTTGCTCAGTCGATTCAACAGCAAAAAGAAAGGCATCATGATCATCGTCGCGCAAAGGCTCCATGAGGAAGATGTCGTAGGCCACGTCCTCGAACGGGGAGACCACTGGGACGTTCTCAGTCTTCCAGCCATTGCACAGGAGGATGAGAACATCCCCTATGGGACTCCGTTTGGACGGAAGGTATTCACTCGGGCGCGCGGAGCCGCACTTCATGCGGAACGCGATTCCCTTGAGACCCTGCTTAAGGTCAAGAAAGAGATCGGCGAGTACACTTTTGAAAGCCAGTACCAGCAGAGTCCCCAACCACTCGATGGCGGAGTAATCAAGAGGAGCTGGATACGCCACTACGAGCAGGGCGCGCTTCCCGAGCGCTTCTCCTACATACTGCAAAGCTGGGACACTGCGAACAAGACAGGCGAGCTCAATGATTATAGCGTTTGCACAACCTGGGGCCTATATGGCGGATATTTCTATCTGCTTGATGTGTTCCGCAAACGGCTAAACTATCCCGACCTCAAGAGAGCGGTAGCAGATCAATGGAGGCTCCATAACCCCACCAGGGTGCTCATCGAGGATAAATCCTCCGGCATTCCCCTCATCCAGGAACTTCGGGCCGAGGGCATCTTCGGAGTGGAGGCATACAAGCCGGCACCGGGCAGTGACAAGCTTCTCCGCCTCCATGCTCAGTCCATCAAATTTGAGAGTGGAAAGGTCTTCCTGCCTCGCGAGGCGCCCTACCTCGACGAATACGAGCGTGAGCTCACAGGATTTCCTGGTGGAAAGTACGATGATCAGGTCGATTCGACAACCCAAGCTCTCGAGTTTCTTGGTACAACTGGATCCGTCGCTGCGCTGTGGGAGGCGCTCGGGCGTTGACGGTCCAAATCGAAGGCACGAGAGACAGATCCTTAAACCTGAGAGCGATCGTCGACAACTCCGGCGTGACTGGGCCAAAGGCATTCACAAGGAAGATGTTGGAGTTAGCGCCAAGAAAGCGGCAGGCGGTGGAAGGAAGGAGCTTCTAGAATTGAGTTGATGACCTCTTCCATGCCATAATGCTTGTAACCTATTGATTCTAGGAGCATCGGTGACTACCAGGGGCTTCCTAAAGCATCCGAAAACAGCCCTCAGCACCTTCGCCAGCTAAATTTAAGATGCAAAAAAAAGAGGTCAGGCACAGCAAGATTCGCCTGGAGGGCCCGGGGGCATCGGTGGCGCGACCCGAATCGACCAACTGCAATGGCCACACGTCAACGCAAGCGCGCGAAGAACATATTATTGTCACTGAGTGCTAACGCGATTTTGCATGAAGGGAGGGAGGCCCAGGCCGAGATCACACGTATCCTTACGCGTTTTCCGGTACTAACACGGTCTAGGGGACACCGAAGTCGAGCGGAGATACCTTATTCCGGACGAAGTCTGTGCCCGTTCTAAACAACACAGGCAGACAACAGCAGGAGAGCCGATCCAACGACAAACGTCCCTCTGATCAACATCGCGTCGAGGAGATAACCCCAAGCGCCCCACCGGACATGATGGCGAGTTGAATCGCTCCCGCGAGCAGACCGCCACCACTCTCCGGTTCGTCACTGACACCCCTTGAATGCCAAGCGGACCAGCAACAGGGATCGCGAAGTTGATTGCACCCCACGCGATCATCGCTGACCAAAGAATGTGTTGCGTCAGGCCCATCCACACAGGGGGGGGCTTTTCGCGAGGGTGGGGTGTTCGCAGCCTGGGTTGGATCTGCATAAAATTTGTGTGGTCCGCCGGCTGTTACTTTGTTGACAATTACGCTAGCCGTCGCTCTTCAATTGAAATTCGCGTGTAGTTCCGCTAACGAATTCGCAGAGCTTGCCATCGACGCAAAGGGAAATCGGCGCCGCCGCATCGTGATGACCGCGGACTGTGAGCGAGGTACGCGTCAGTTCGAGATCTAGGGAGTGCCCACGGTAGCGGATGCGCATGTCGAGCCGCTCTATCTCCCGCGGCAATTCCGGATTGAGTCGCAAGACATCGCCTCTTACTTCGATACCCGTCGACACGCGCTGGATTAGATCGACAGCTCCCGCCATGGCGCCGAGGTGGATGCCCTCTGCAGTGGTGCCCTGCTGGATATCGCTCACGTCACTCTGCAGAGCTTCCGCGAAGAAGTCCATCGAACGCGGTCGGTCGGAACGCGCTAGCACCCAGGCGTACACCACCCGGCAAAGCGTGGAGCCATGACAGGCGCGGGCGGCATAGTAGGCAACGTTTCGCGGAATGGTTTCGTATTCGAATGGATATCCCAGACGCTTGAACAGCTCGCCGATTTCCTCGGCGGAAAACAAGTAGAACAACATCAGTACGTCGGCCTGTTTTGAGAGCTTGTAGCGGTTGGTGCTGTCGTTCTCCATTTCGAGGATAAGATCGAGACGTTGAATATTGCCGTAGCGGGTCCGGTAGTTCTCCCAATCGAGCTCATGCAATTTTTCGTAGCCCTCGAACTGGCTGATGATCCCGTCATCATGGAACGGTACATACATCTTGCGACTTATGTCTCCCCAGCGCGCGATCTCCTTTGCCGACAAACCAAGTCCTGCCGTGAGCTCGGCGCGACGCACCTCTGATAGTAGATCGTGTACCTCCAGAGCCCGGCACAGTACCCAGACGGCCATTATGTTGGAATAGGCATTATTGTTGAGGCCGGGCGTTGGCGAATCCGGATAACCGTCGTGAAATTCGTCGGGACCCATCACGCCGCGAATCTCGTAGCGCCCGCGCGCGTCATCGAAAGTCGCTATGCTCGACCAGAAGTGGGCGATATCGAAGATCAATTCCGCGCCGTAGGAGTTCAGAAACTCGATGTCGTTCGTGACCTGGAAGTACTGCCAGACGTTATTTGCGATGGCACTGCCTACGTGGCGCTGCAGATAAGAGTTATCGGGAATCCACCGCTGCGAGCGCGGATTCAGGTTGAGCGCCTGCGTCTCCTCCTGACCATCGCTTCCGCTCTGCCAAGGGAACATGGCTCCCTTATATCCTGCTGCCAGAGCGGCGGCGCGTGCCTCGCCCAGGCGCCGGTAACGGTACATCAGAAGTGATCGCGTAATTTCGGGCATTCGATAATTGAAAATCGGGAAAATAAACAGCTCATCCCAAAATACGTGGCCTTGATACGCTTCCCCGG
>JALYIG010000322.1 GCA_030775885.1 Acidobacteriota bacterium
GCTAGGAATCAGCAAGAGGGAAGCAAGCACCAATGCAGGAGCCGTTTTCATTCCGCCGCACCGCTCGGCTCGACTGCAAGCTCTTCCGGAAACGGCTCGCCGTCCGCCCATACCGCTCCGTCGACGAAGGTCTCCTTCTTCCAGATGGGCACGGTCTTTTTCAGCGTATCGATCAGCCAGCGGCAGGCATCGAACGCCGCGCCGCGATGTGCTGATGCGACCACGATGAGCACGCTGGACTCGCCGACCATCAGCCGACCCAGCCGGTGCACCAGCGCGACGTCGCGCACGCCGTACTTCTCCACCGCCTCTCCGGCCAGGCGGCGCATCTGCTCAAGCGCCATCTCGCGGTACGAGTCGTAGTCAAGATGAAGCGTCTTGCGGCCTCGCGTATTGTCGCGCACGATGCCATCGAAGACGCATACTGCGCCGTCACCGCCGGCCTTCATCCCGGTGACGATCGCATCCGCGTCAATCGGACCCTCCACTATTTCAATCAGCATGCAAGTCCACTTTCAATCCAGACCGTCCGCAACCGCCGCTTACCGGCGGAAGCAGAGCGACCTCATCGCCATCGCGCAGCACTTTAGACGCCGATTCGTACTCGCGGTTGACCGCCACGGCTAGACTTCGCCAGAGCTGCCTATCCCGCTGCAATGTATCGCCCGTCGCAGGGTTAGACGTTCGCCGCCCGAGAATGAGAAGCAGGTCGCCGACCGCGACGCCGTCGCCAAGCTCCACCGACTCATCGGCGGCACCGAACAGGTCGCGCAGAACGCCAAAGTAAAGCACCTTCACCCGCATACACACAGAATATCGGGAACCTAGGTGAGCTGCCTACTGCTTTTGCCAGAATGGTGTATTGCTTGATTACGGGGGGTATCCGACATACTATAGCTTCACTCCGGGACAATTAAACATGATCTCCACCGCAGCCTATTCTGAGCTTCTGAGAACCTTATATGCTGCGCCACTGGACGAATCTCAGTGGCAGATATTCCTGACGCAGCTCTGCGATATTACTGGCTCGCGTATCGGCTTTTTCCTGCGTAACGACAGCACGTTGGGCAATGGCACCCTGGCCTCCGGGGGGATGCCGATTCCGTCGCGTGTGGGACAGGGGTTCCGAGCCGCGCACCAATATTCCGACCCGTTCCGCCAGGCGCTGCTGCGCAATCCGCGCATCGGCGTGGTAGAAGGCGAAGAGATCGTGCCGCATGAGGAGTTTATCGAGACGGATATCTATCGCGACATGGCGGCGGCCGGGGGAATGGAGTACACGACTTGCCTGGTGCTTTCGGTTTCGGCGCGGACTCTGGAGATCATCAGCCTGTGGCGAGGTCCGGAGCGAGTTGTGCTCGAAGAAGAGCACAAGGAACTGCTCACGCTGCTGATGCCTCACCTGCAGAATGCGCTGCGGATTCGCCACGCACTCGGTATCGCGGAAAAACGCGCTCGAAGCGCTGAGGCAATGCTCAACGCGAGTTCCACCGCGTCGATCCTGCTGGACGGCGCGGCGCGCATCATCCACCTGAACGAAGCAGCGCAGCAAATGGTTGCCGGCTGCGACGGCCTCTGTGTTCGCCTGGATCTAATCGCGCCATCCGATTCGTCGCGGCGAGCGGAGTTCAACGCGCTGGTCCATGCATGCACCTCGGGAGAGTTGGGACATGCGGGCGGTGCCCTCGCACTCGGCCGCTCTGCGCAGAAACGTCCGCTGCAGGTGCTGGTCACTCCTGTGCGCCTGATGGATAAGCATCGCGCCACGGTGCGGGTGCTGATCCTGGCAACCGATCCCGAACGTACCGTCCACTTTCCTGACACGATTCTGCGGCACACCTACGGCCTCACCCCCGCAGAGACGGAGATTGCCAACGCGCTGCTGACCGGCTTCTCGCTGGAGGAGATCGCGCAGTTGCGCAAAGTGTCGATCGCCACGGTACGCAGCCAGTTGAAAGGCCTGATGGCCAAGACCGACACGCAGCGCCAGGGCGACCTAATCCGCTTGCTGTCGACGCTGCCTCGGGCCGTGCACAGCAAAGCTGAAATAAATATCTAAACTTACCGCAAATGAGGGATGTGGACCCGTGGCACTTCGTGTTTTTATCGTTCCATACTCGAACGAGGAGCACTCCGATGCGGCTGATTCTGCTTCCCTTCTGTTTCGTCCGCCGATGTCCTTCGTTCCGGGCGCTCGTTCGGCCTAGCTTAATGCACCAGCTCTAGGGGTCCGCACAAACACAACAATTCGCGAGAATGTTGCCAGAAATTGCGCTGTAAAGCGCTAAGGAGATCCTATGTTCCAACTTCGCCGTTTTGCTCTTCTGCCTTCACTCTTCGCTCTGCTGTCGGCTCCTGCTGTTTCGCAGGCGCAGGACATCAGGCACATCGTGGTGTTCGGAGATTCGCTCTCCGATACCGGCAACGACGCCCGCCTCTCCGCTAACGCCTACGGGTTCTACTTTCCCGGCCCGAACTTCGACTACACCGCGGGCCGGTTTACCGACGGCTACGACACCCTGCCCGCTGCGATGAACTATCGCGGCGTTTGGGTGGAACAGTTGGCGGCAATCCTGCCGGAGAAGCCCGTCATCTTCAACTCGCTGGATGGCGGGAAGGATTATGCATACGGCTTCGCCTTCACGGGCGGAGGCACGACCTACTTCAACTTCTACGGACCGTTCGCGATCACGATCGATAACGTCGATCTGCAGATCACCCACTACCTTGCCACCCATCCGAAGATCGACGACAAGACACTCTTTGTGGTCTGGGGAGGTGCGAACGACATTTTGAACGCCACTACCACGAACGACATCGTCAACGCCGGCATCAATCAGGCTGCAGATGTGGAACGGCTCATCGACGCTGGGGCGACTCAGATCATCGTACCGAACCTGCCGCCGCTGGGCGCCATTCCGCGGCTGAACATGACCCCGTATTCGGGACCGGTGACCCAGGAAACCGCTTTATTCAACGACACGCTCGCAGCCGGCCTAAAGGTCGTGCGCGACTCCAACTCAGGCAAGCACCTGCGAATTTATCCGATGGATGTGTTTGGCCTGTTTAACAAAATCATCGCGTCGCCCTCTGCGTATGGGATGACAGACGTGACCGACAGCTCGCAACTACAGGCGGTCAACCCGGATACCTACCTATTCTGGGACGGCCTTCATCCAACGACGCACGGCCACAACATTCTGGCGTTGACGGCTCGCGAGATGATCCGCCATCACCAGTGCCTGGCCGACGAAAAAAAGAAGGACTGGGACCGTGACGCAGATGACGACGAGAGAGACGCAGATTGGGGTTGCAGGTTGGGCGTCGATCCGCCCAGGTAGTTTTGGTTCACCAACCAACAATCAGGGGTCGGCCGCAATTCTGCTGCATGCGTTCGGCCGGCACCTCACAACTCAATTGAAAGACAACCCTCTCTACAAGGAGTTCTAGATGCGAATCATACTAACTATTCTTCTGCTGCCTGCGATCGGCTTAGCGGCCCAACAACCGGCTGCTGTCTCTCCGGCGGAGGGTTCGAACTGGCAGCATGTGCAGGCGTTGCCGGTTGGGCAGTCCATCTTTGTGAAGGCTAAGAGCAGGAACTCTGGCTGCAGGCTGGCCGTCGTGGATGCCGACACGCTGACCTGCACCCAGAAGAAGGACATCGTGTTCCAGCGGACGGAGATTCTTTCCATAAAAGTTCCACGGCGAGGACGATCGGCATTGATTGGTACCGGAGTAGGCGCCGCGGGACTCGCGATCGCCGGCTTTGCGGCAACTACGAACAGCAATTCTGGATGGTTTGGCCCGAACTTCCTCCGCGGCCCGGTTACAGCCGTCGGTGCCATGGCGGGGGGCGCGATTGGCGCCGGCATCGGGGCCGCAACCGACTTCAGTCGCTCGACGATCTACAAGGCCGAGTAGGTCGACCCGCGACCAATCGACAAAGGAGACAGCATGCACCGATTCCTGTTTGCGATGACAACCCTGATGGCGTTTTTCGGACCTCGTCATCACGCAACAACGCAGACGGCCATGCCGGCGGCGCCTTCGATCTCCTCATGCGAAGGCGCGCCGAAACCTCCTGCTTATATGCAGGGACTCAAGCACCCCCATGGTAGACTTGGGAGTGGCTTGATTGTGGGAGCGCCTCACGACTCCGGGCTGCAAGATGCCCTTGTTTGCGGCTCAATTTCAAGCGAAGCGGACAGCCGCTACATTTCAATTTTTCGAGGTCTTAAAGCAACGCCATGATCTATGTTCTCGTTGTCATCCATGTCATCGTCTGCCTGTTCCTGATCGGCGTGGTTCTTTTGCAGCAAGGCAAGTCGGCCGACTTGGCCGGAGCATTCGGCGGACAGGGTTCGCAGACAGCGTTCGGACCGCGCGGCGCAGCCAACCTGTTGACCAAACTGACCACCTGGGGCGCAATCCTTTTCATGGTCATTTCGATTTCGCTGACCGTGATGCTGGCACGCACCGGCGGGGACAAGTCGGTACTCTCCAGCCAACCCACGCAACAGACGACGCCGGCGAAGAAATAGCGAGAGCAAATCTAGCCCACCGTCACCATTTCTCGTTTGTCATTCTTTCGTGTTTGTTATTCCCGAAGGGAATCTGCTTTTGCCTTCCGGTTTTCAACCCACAGCAATGCGCATCCCCGTTCGGGCTTGCGCATTTTTTGTGCGCGACGATAATCGACTGATGCAGAATCTGCCTCATTCGCACCGCATCCTAGTCGCCCTTATGCTGCCAGACAGGCTGGCTGCCCTGGCTCCCGAGCCGTCAACCACAGGACAGGCGGCGCGATGATTCACGAGATCCTGCCCGTCGGCGCGCTGCAATGCAACTGCTCGATCCTCGGCGATGAGGCCTCCGGAGAGGCCCTCGTGGTCGATCCGGGCGACGACATTCCCCGCATCCTGGCGATCCTTGCGCGACACAAACTGACTGTGAAGCAGATCATCATCACCCACGCCCACATCGACCACATCGCCGGGGCGGCTCGGCTGAAGGCCATTACCGGAGCGCCAATTCTCTACAACCAATTCGACCTTCCGCTGGTGAAGATGATGGACGTCCAGGCCGGATGGCTCGGCATTGCGACTCCTGACGTCCGTCCGCCGGACGACACGCTCGAGGACGGCAGGGTGATCGCCATTGCGGGGCTCAGCGGCCAGATACTCCATACGCCGGGACACACTCAGGGGAGCATTTGCCTCTACCTGCCAGAGAAGAAGTTGCTGCTGGCAGGCGATACGCTGTTCGCCGGTTCGGTTGGCCGTACGGACTTGCCGGGCGGCGACGGGCCGATGCTGATCCGGTCGATACACGAGAAGCTGCTTCCGCTGCCAGACGAGACAGTCGTGGTTCCAGGACACGGGCCCAAGACCACGATCGGCGATGAACGTGAGACCAACCCGTTTCTATTGTAGAGAATATAAAATACACAATTTCAATTAGATACAAACAACATCTAAATTGACGGTTGAGACAAGGCTCAGTAATGTTAATCAGTTGAGTTCATCCAAATTGAGAGCAATTTCCTATGTGCAAATCGGAGATGTGGCCCTTTGGATGCCTGCTTCGAAATCGGCTGTCGGGCCGATCAGACTCACGACAAGCCGGCTCGCTTCCGGCATTCCGTAGAAATTACCGGGGTGCATCACCACCCCTCGTTCGCGCACCAGCCGCTCAGCACAGTCAGGCTCTCCAACGCACGAGGGCAGATCCAGAACCGCGCTCCATCCAGCCTCAGGGGGTAGCACGCGTAAATCCTCAGGGCAGTTCTGGGCGATCCGGCGAAGCATGGTGAGGTTGGCCCGCGCTCGCTCCAGTATCTGCGATTGAATCGCTTTGCGGCCAGCCAGCCAAGACGGCATTGCCAATTGCACCGGCGCGTTCATGGAGAGAAAAGTGTCGGCGATAATCTCCAGCCGTCCGAGCGCCTCGGCCTTCTCGGCATCAGGCCCGAGCGTCGCGATCCACGCAGCCTTCATCTGGGGCAGCGCGGCGATTTTGCTCATGCCGCTCAGCACGAACGTCAAAGCGGGGTGCTCGCCGGACGTAAAACTCCGCGCACCGAAATTTGACTCCAGCGGGTAGTCCAGAAAGACCTCATCAACGATTAGCGCAAGCGAGTGCCGCTTGCACAAAGCCTCCAGCGCTTCCCTTTCGGCGGTTCGGGTCCAGTGTCCGGTGGGGTTGTTGGGATGAACAACCAGCACGGCGCGGGTGCGCGGGGTGATGGCACGCTCCAGTTCGGCCAGGTCGATCCACCAGCCGTGGTCGTAGAACAGCGGGTACGGCCGCAGACGGACATCGTCCAGATCAGCCAGGAAGTCAAAGAGTGGATAGCTTGGCTGGGCGACCAGCACCTCGTCGCCTGGATCGCAAAGCAGCCGAAAGAGGAAGCTGTAGCTCTCACTGGTGCTGGTCGTAAGCACCAGATCGTCCGGAGACAGGGCGCCATGGTCCGCGTAGTAGGCAGCGACCGCCTCCCGAGCTGTCAGAATGCCGCGTGGATCTGGATCGTAAACCAGCGCACGGAGATCGCTCAGCGGACCGAGAAGAGCATCCGCGTCGAAGGAGAATCCGCAGCGAGTAGGGTTGGAGAGGGTGAGGTCGTAGAGGCGGCCGCCGGATGCGCGCGCTTCGCGCACCGCCGCGGCGTAGCTGCTTTCACTGCCATCCCACGAGGTGCGTGAAGAGAATTGATTCACCCTCTCATGATAGGTTCCCGCGGGAGCTATAGCTTGTACGCCTTGCGCACGAGGTTCACAGCCAGATCCTTTACGATCTCGAACGCCTCGGACTCCTCCAGCCTGTGTTCAGCGACCAAGCGTCCGAGGAACGCGGAGTCCACGCGCCGCGCAACATCATGCCGAGCTGGAATGGAGAGAAACGCCCGAGTGTCGTCGTTGAAACCCACCGTGTTGTAGAAGCCGGCGGTCTCGGTAGCCGTCTCGCGGAAGCGCATCATCCCCTCGGGCGAGTCGTGGAACCACCACGGCGGACCCAGCTTGACCGACGGGAAATGTCCGGCGATCGGCGCAAGTTCGCGCGAGAACGTCGTCTCGTCGAGCGTGAACAGAATGAGCGTGAAGTTAGGCTCGTTGCCGTATTTCGACAGCAGCGGCCGCAGCGCGCGCACATACTCCGTCGGCGAAGGAATGTCGGCGCCCTTGTCGCGGCCGAATTTCTCATAGACCACCTTGTTGTAGTTGCGTACCGAGCCAGGATGGAGCTGCATGGTCAACCCGTCCTCAACGCTCATCCCAGCCATTTCCGTCAGCATCTGCGCCTGGAACAGCTCCACGTCGCCCGGCCCCATCTTGCCGGCGTAAACGCGGCTATAGAGCTTTTCGGCGTCTGGCAGCGATAGGTCGGCAGTCATAGCGGTTAGGTGACCGTGATCCGTCGCCGTCGCGCCATTCTTCTTGAAGAACGCACGCCGCGAGCGCAGCGCCGAGAGATAGCCTTTCCAGTCGGAGACGTCTTCACCGGAAACTTCGCCCAACTTCTTCAGATTTTCCTGGAAACCGGTGTACTCGGCGTCCACGACAGCATCCGGCCGAAACGTCGGCAGCACGCGACCCTTCCAGCCTGAGGCCTTGATCGCCTGGTGATATTCCAGCGAATCCACCGCTGCGTCGGTGGTCGCCAGCACTTCGATGTTGAAGCGATCGAACAGTGCGCGCGGAAGGAATTCCGGCGTTGCAAGTTTTTTCGAGATGATCTCGTAGTATTCGTCTGCATTCGCGGGGGAGAGGCGGTCGTTCAGGCCGAAATTTTCCTTGAACGCATAATCAATCCACAGCCGTGTCGGAGTGCCGCGAAACAGGTAGTAATTCTTCGCAAAGATGCGCCAGACCTCGCGCGGATCGGCGCTCTCCTTCCCGTCAACCTGCGGGATTCCCAGCGATTCAAGCGACACACCCTGCGAGTACAGCATGCGGAAAATGTAGTGATCAGGCTGGATGAACAGCGCGGCAGGATTTGGGAACGGCTTGTTCTCGGCGAACCAGCGCGGGTCCGTGTGGCCATGGGGCGAGATGATGGGCAGATCGCGGACGGTGTCATACAGCTTTGCGGCTACGGCGCGGGCGGTTGGGTCGGCAGGAAAAAGCCGGTATGCATCGAGCATGGGGTCCCTTACTCCTCTGTTGGCACTGCTTTGGTCCGGCGCCATCGCTGACGCTGTGGCTTAGTTTCAACTCCGAACAACCATTCTATGCGCCGACGCAAAAGTTTACTGGGTGGCTTAACCTGGGTCAAATATCCCGCAAGCAGCACTCAGTAGTGGCGGCGAGAAGAGACGTAGGGCCTGCGCGAAGAACGACGTATCGAGCGAGATTGTGCCGCATCCACAATGCCATAGCGGACAATCGTAAACGCCAGCAGATAGGTGAGCAATCCGGCGAATAGGAAATCGTACACAATTCGGAATCCCAGGTCCGCGAAAAGGATTGAGCCGAGCACGACCAGTCCGCTGCAAAACGCCATGCGGCCAGCACGGCCAGTCATATTCCTGTGGCGAATCCACGGCAAGGTAAGCGCGAACAGGGCTGCTGTAAACGCGATTGCAGCTCCAGCGCAGATGGAGATCCGGAACAGTCCCGATCCGTCCACACTTGGATCAAGCTGCGGGTGGCTTGCGGTGAAAGGAGGCAGGAGTTGCATGCACGAATAAAAGCCGCCTACCCATCCAAGGGGAATGGCCACCACGGCGTAGGCTATACGGGCCGGTAGACTCACTGCGTTCATAGCATAAGCATAATACTGAGTTCGCAATACACGAAGACCCGTTAGTAATTCACAGTATTCGCTGTCGCCAACCCGGTAACCTTGATGATCCGCCGTGTGTATGTGTCCGACAGCCAGAGATTCCCCGCATTGTCCACTCCCACTACGCCCAGGCTGAACTCATTGCTGGTAAAGACAGACGAGTTGCTCAGGTTCGCCGAAACATTCATGCCCGCCCCGGCCGGCTGGTACCCGTAGATGCCTGCTCCCGCGTTGAACGGCGAAAGCACCGTGCCGCTCGGGCTGATCTCGCCCACCCACGCCGTGTACTTCACCGTTCCGCTGATAGTAGTCGCACTCGCCGCAGTTCCGTTGGCGGAAACGCCGCCCGTCGCAAACCAGAGGTTCCCCGCGCCGTCCAGCGTTGCCGAGTCGATCGTCAGTCCGCTCAGCGAGACCGGATTCCCCGTTGTGTAAAGCGAAAAAGGCGGCGGAGCGATCGTCGGAATCGTCGTCGGAGTGGCGTCGCAGAACACTGCGGCCCCGGCGTTGCTGATCACCCCCGCGCCCAAATTCGAATATCCCCACACTTGCCCATGGACCGAGTCGTAGAAAAGTCCCTTGGTCTGCGTATCCGATGTCACTCCGGACCCAGACGACGGGGCAAAACATCCCACCGTCAGCGGCGCCGTCGCCGCCACATTGCCCGCGGAGTTGATCTTGACAATCGTCGAGTTCGAGCCCGCCCATGCATTCCCTAAACCGTCCAGCGCCGCCACCACGGAGATCGAGCCCCCCAGCGTCGCACATCCGTTCCCACCCGCCGGAGTAATTACCGTGCCGCTCGAATTCATCTCGAAATAGCAACTTCCATTTAGCGTCTCACCCCAGATGTTACCCAAGGCATCGACCCCAATTGGGCCCACCTGCGACGAGCCGTCCACATACTGGTCCTGATGGATGGCCGTGCCTGTAAATACCGTCGCAATCCCGGTGCTCCAACCTCCAATCGGAGAAATCGCCCCGCCTGCTGAGTTGAACTCCGAGATCGTATTGTTGGCATTCGCCGCAAAGACGTGCCCCTTGGCGTCCGATGCAAGGGAGTCCGGGTAATACAGACCGCCCGTTCCCGGCGAAACGGTGAACAGCGGGTTGAAGTTGCCGTCGTAGACGGTGATTATGCCCTGCACATCCGTGCTCGTGTCGGCCACCGTGTCGTAGAGCCACCCGCCCGTGTAAATCCAGAAGCGCCCATTGGAATCCAGAGTCGCTGACCTTGTGTTCGCGGGGAGCGTATAGCCCACCGTTGCGCTGAAGTCGGATGGCACGCCGGAGAAGTACGGCTGGAACGGAGGCGTGCCGGAGATCAGAGCAAACAGCTGCGACGCATTGTTGCTTGGCGTTTGGGTCATCTTCATCGACGCCGTCGCCGTGTCAGCCGCACCCGTCGCCGCCAACAGCTTTCCGCATGGTGAGCCGTCGCCGGAGGTTCCGCCCGGGGAGTTCACGCACGCCGCCAGAATGTTGGAGAATGTGTTCAACTCAAGCGCCGGCAGCACCGCGGCCCCGGTTTGACCAAAGGGTCGGTTGTTGTAGAACACCGCACTTGTAAAGTAGTACACCATGCCGCCCGGATTTGTCGCTGAAGCCCCGATATGCGTCGCATCCTGCATGAACGGTGCCAGCAGGTAGGTCATTCCTACCGTCGAAAACTCATTGATCACCACATATGTCGAACTCGTCAGCGTGTTGCACAACCCCAGCGACGCCATCAACACAATATCCGTGTTGTTTGTACCGGCGGCCAGCCCCGGATTGCCCCCGGTCGAAACCAGGTACACCGGAGGATTCGTCACGGGGCAGGTGTATTGGCCCGTGATGCTAAAGCTGCCGTCGCTCGCGGTTTTCACAGTTGAGGTCAAGAGTGGCGTCGAAGCCCCAAAGTCGGCCGTCATGTTCGCTGCATACAGTTGCACGGTTGCGCCGGAGACGGGCTGCTGCCCGCCATGAACTACTCCCGACAGAGTTCGTGACTGGGACGCACCAGGAGGGTCGTTGAAATTGCCCATGGCGCATCCTGCAAGAAGAACAACCGCAACCGAGAAAATAACAGAAACACCACGACGCATGACGCTCACAAAAACACCTCAGAGGATGAATTCGCTAGCTAAGCAAGGCCCATGAAATAAGATCAACTTCGCTGATTCCAACACATCGAGATGCAATCCGTCTAGGTGCAGCCCATCAAAAAGACTTCCGGACTCTTCTTGCACAAGGATCAGTCAGGAAAGCCTCCCTATGGCTTAATCACAATCTTCATCGACCCCGCCTGCGGATGTGACGCCACATCAATCGCCTTCACCGAATCCTCAATCGAAAAACGATGCGAAATCAGTTGCGTCAGGTCGAAGGTGCCGTCGCGATAGCCCGCGAAGACGAGCTGCGCCACTTCGTCGTTGATCGCGATCGAAGCCGAGTAGGAGCCCATCAGCGTCTTTTCGTCCATGCACACCGCAGCAGGATCGAAGAGCGCCTCCCCGTGCTGCGTCGAAGCGAAGAGCATCACGCGCCCACCCGGCCGGATCGCCGCCATCGCCGTCGCTATGAGGGCATCGGCACCAGCCGCGACCAGCGCCACATCCGCTCCACGGCCCTGGGTGGCAGTCTGCGCGGCGGCCACAACATCGCTGCGCGCGTCCAGAGGATCATTGAGTCCGAACTTTGCGGCAATGGCGTGCCGCTCAGAATATAGATCGCTAGTCAACACCGTAGCTCCGGTCCGCCGCGCAAGCGCAGCCAGCAGAATTCCGATGGGGCCCTGGCCAATCACCAGAACGGTTTCATCCGGTTGCAGATTGAGCATTCGCACCGCTTTAAAAACTGTGTTTACCGGCTCGATAAACGCAGCCTGTTCGAAAGGAATATCGTCGGGTATTCGTATGAGCCCGGCGGTGCGGCCGTTGGTGCCGACGATCCAGTCCAACACCCGGATGTACTCCGCGAAGCCTCCGCCTGCGGGCGCGAAGCCGGCGGTGCAGCCAACCTTCTTGTAGGTCTCGCACTGGGCAAAGGTGTGCTTGCGGCAGAAGTAACACTTGCCGCATGGAATATGGTGATAGGCCATCACGCGGTCGCCAACAGCAAAGCCCGTCACGCCCTCACCCACCAGCGCCACCGTGCCGGCCATTTCGTGCCCGAAGATGCGCGGAGCAGAGTGTGAGCCGGAGTGGATCTTCTTGAGATCCGTCCCGCAGATGCCGCACGTATCGATGCGCACCAGCACTTCGCCCGCACCGATCGTACCGTCCGCATTTACCGGAACGGGGACGGTTTCGAGCCGCACATCGTTGATACCGCGATACACCGCGGCGCGCATCGTGGAAGGAATGGTGGGCATCGTGATGATGGGCCGAGTGCTGATTTTATCGGCGTGAATTGGTGCCGCGCTCAGGGCGTCCGCGCTGATTCGTGCTGCGTCAATAGGCCCCGCGATGATGCGGCCTACGCAGATCGATGGCACGCTAATTGGCGCAGCGCTGATTCTCGCTCTCACGCCGCACGCCGCGTGCAGTACGTCCGGTCCATCCCCTTGCGTTTCCATTCGTCTCGTCGCTCGCTTTCAGGCTCGTTGTCTGTACCAGTCTAGTTCGGCGCGGAGTGCTTTGGTCAGCGCAGCCAGGGCCTTGCTGCTATTCCGGCCCAGTGCGATGACCTTGCCCCACATCGCTGGATGCAGCGCCGCGTGCAGTGCGAAGGCGCCTTCACGAAACTGACCGTCCGCCGTCGCGAAGCTTTCCAGATTGACAATCTCAAAGTCCGCCTCGTCGGAGATCGCCTTGATCGCCGAGAAGCCAAGTCCGTGTTCGCTCGCCAACCGGCCCACCGCTGACGCTTCCATATCCACCGCCGCAGCTTTGTAAAGCCGCCGCAGGCTCTCCTTCTGGCCGACGCTCGCAATTGCATCGGTGGTCACCAGCACCTGCTGGTAACGGTCATCCTCGAACCTCTCACTCGTGCGGCTGTCGATCACGATGCCTGCGCGCACAATCTCGCCGACATGCAGCGCCGGATCGCATGCACCGGCAAGGCCGACCGAGACGAGTCTGGTAAGCGGGATCGTCGCCATGGCTGCGACAACTGCCAACTCAGCGCGAGCTGCACCCATGCCGGCGCAGGCAACCACCGCGCCGCCGTCAGTGTAGACCACTACCCCGTCCGGCCCTTGCCGCCGCTGCCAGCCCTGCACCAGGGCCGCGACCTCGCGCGGCAGAGCGGCGATGATGCCCACCCTCATCGCGCTACGCTCTGTGTCTGCCTGGGAATCGGAGGTGCGTAGCCACGCGCCACATACCATTCGATCGCACCGCGCAGTGCAGTGTAGATCGGCAGCAGGCGGAAGCCAAGTTCGCGTTCCGCCTTCGCCGACGACGCAAACATATGCTTGCGGCCCATCCTCACCGCCTCCACCGTGGCGCGGGGTTCCTTACCGCGGATCTTGCCCGTAATCGTCTCATCGAGTAACGCAAAGACCATTGCGACACCGTGCGGCACCTTCATCTTAGGCGACGGCAACCCGGTGATCGCCGACATGCGATCCAGTATCTGCTTCAGCGTCAGGTTCTCGCCGCCGAGAATATAGCGTTCGCCCGGCACACCTTTGTCCAGCGCAACTACGTGCATGCGCGCCACCTCGGAGACATCCACCAGGTTCAGGCCGGTGTCAACATACGCGGGAAATTTGCGATTCAGGAAGTCCACAATAATCCGGCCCGTAGGCGTGGGCTTTGCGTCGCCCGGCCCGATCGGAGTCGTGGGATTGAGGATCATCACATGCTGGCCAGAGCGCGCGGCTGCAATCGCTTCCTGCTCGGCAAGAAACTTGGATCGCTTATAAACGCCGATCATGTCGGCGAGCGAGACAGGCGACGACTCGTCCACAATCGTCGCATCGGATTTGAATCCCATGGTGGCGACGCTGGAGGTGTAGACGACCTTCGCTACACCTTCTTCGCGTGCAATACGCAGCAGCTCACGCGTCCCGTCGACGTTTGACGCGTACATTTCCTTCGGATCGCGCACCCACAGCCGGTAGTCCGCCGCCACATGCAACAGCGCGTCGCATCCCCGAATGGCCGTGCGCAGCGCCTCAGGCTTTCGCAGGTCGCCGACCACCACCTCCGCCGCCAGCCCCTCAATCGCCGCCAGCTTGCTCGTCGCGCGAGTCAGCAGTCGCAACTCCGCGCCCTCGGCAACGTATGCTCGTGCCACGTGGCTGCCGACAAACCCGGTTGCTCCAGTAAGAAAGACTTTCATCGGCTCTTCAGGGTTTTCACGCGAAGCGTCCGGAACGGCACGAAGCGCTAATCCAGCTTCTCCGGCTCAATTTGGATGTTCTTCTCGCCGGCAGCCTTCTTCTCCCAGTACTTCTTCACCCATGCGTCGAACGTTTTGCCGGCCGCAGTATCACGTCCGCTGAAAGCAATCGCAGCAATATCGGAGTAGGAAATATTCACGCGACTGCCGCGGTCCGAAGGCATGATGCGCACCATCGACTCGCTTAGCGTGGGGGCCGTGCGGCGGTCGTAAAGATAGCCCTCCACCTTGCTGCCGTCCTTGCGCGTGATGGTAATGTCGCCGCGATAATCGAACGCCTTCTCCAGTACTTCGCGCACTTCCGCTTCGCCAGCCAGCGCGGGCACCCATCCTTCAAGCTGCTCGCGTTCGCGCCCTGCGGCAACTTCAATGTCGTCGGGGCTCTCGTGCGAGAGCTGTTCCAGCTTGGCTGCTTCCTGCGTCTGCGTCGACATGGTTAGTCTCCTGAAATCTCTTGGAACGCCGCGCTGGTCTCGCCCGCGGGTGTCTCCGCAATCTGCACCAGCGGCGCAGCGTGTGCGGGCTTCCACTCATTCAGCAATTTCATGGCGCCGTCATCGCGGTAGGAGTCGAAGAAGATGGCGCGTGCCGTCTCCAGCAGGCCCTTTAACGACCCAAACGTATAGTTCACGCCGCTCGCCTCGTACCCCGAGTGCACCATGCAGTTCGCGCACTTCGGATTCCCAGACTCGGTGCCGTAGTTCTGCCACTCCACCGTCTCCATCAGTTCCTGGAAGGTGTCGGCGTAACCATCCTGCAGCAGGTAGCAAGGCTTCTGCCAGCCAAAAACGGAATAAGTCGGCATGCCCCAGGGCGTGCAGGTCAGGTGCTTCTTACCCATAAGGAATTCCATGAACATCGGCGAAGCATTGAACCGCCAAGTCTTTTTCCGGTTCGACAGGATCGAGCGAAACAGCTTCTTTGACCGCGCGCGCCCAAGAAAGTGCTTCTGGTCCGGAGCCTTGTCATACGTATATCCCGGCGAAACCATCATGCTCTCGACGCCCACTTCCATCAGTTCGTCGAAGTGCGCCCGCACCGAGTTCGGGTCTGCCCCATCGAACAGAGTGGTATTCGTCGTAACGCGGAAGCCCGCCGCTACAGCCGCGCGAACGCCTTCCATCGCAATGTCATACCCGCCCTCGCGGCACACTGAGAAGTCATGATGCTCCCGCTGCCCGTCCACGTGCACGGAAAACGACAGGTACTTGCTGGGTGTGAAGAGGTGCAGCTTTTCCTTTAGCAGCAGGGCGTTGGTGCACATGTAGACGTACTTCTTCCGCGCCACCAGCCCAGCTACGATCTCCGGCATCTGCGGGTGCAGCAGTGGCTCGCCGCCCGGGATGGCGACCATCGGCGCGCCGCACTCTTCGGCCGCATTAAAGCACTCTTCAGGCGTCAGTTCTGCCTTCAGAATGTGCGCTGGATACTGAATCTTGCCGCACCCGGCACACGCCAGGTTGCAGCGAAACAGAGGCTCGAGCATCAGAACCAGAGGATACTTCTTGCGGCCCTTCAACTTCTGCTTCATTACGTAACTTGCGACGGTCCAGGCTTGCGACACAGGCACTGCCATTGATGAATCTCCTTTTCGCCACCGGCGCTCACCCCCCGCCGAATAGCACTTGTCTGATCACTTTCAACTGACCACTGCCCTTACGCTTCCCGTTCCATCAACCGCTTATAGGTCGTCAAAGCCATCAGCGGGAAGTAATCCCGATACAGGTGATACGCCAGGTAGAACACCCGCGGAAATCCCGTGCCGGTATAAATTGCTTCTCCATTGCGACCCTCGGCCGACTCGTCCCATCGTCCGCTGGACTGCTGTTTCGAAATCAACCAGCGAATTCCCTTGGCCACCGAGTCCGAGCGTGTGTCGCCCGCGGCCAGAAGTCCCAGCACGGCCCACGCGGTCTGCGAAGGAGTGCTCGGCCCGATGCCGCGCAGCGCCGGATCGTCATAGCTTCCGCACGTCTCACCCCATCCGCCGTCGGCGTTCTGCACCATGCGAATCCACTCTGCCGCATTGACGATCGCAGGCTCGTGGCTCCAGACACCCATGGCTTCAAGTCCCCGCAGAACCAGGAAAGTGCCATACAGATAGTTCACGCCCCAGCGCCCGAACCAGCTTCCGTCGGACTCCTGCTCCTTCAGCACAAACTGGATGGCACGCTCAACCCGCTTGTCGCGACGCGTGTAGCCGTAGTTCGCCAGCATCTCCAGAATCCGTCCCGTAATGTCGACCGTCGGCGGATCCAGCATCGCATTATGGTCGGCGAACGGAATGTACTGGAAGATCATCTTCGTGTTGTCACGATCGAAGCTGGCCCATCCGCCGTTCTTGCACTGCATGGCGAGGATCCAATCCAACGCTCGCTGCGACACCTCATGCTGATATCGCTCGCGCGGATTTCGCACCTGGTTCAGCGCAAGCAGCACCTGCGCCGAGTCGTCCACGTCCGGATAAAACTCGTTGTTGAACTCGAAGTACCAGCCGCCGGGAGCGACGTCCTTGACCGTCTCAGCCCAGTCGCCCTTCTTTCGAACTTCCTTCGACAGCATCCAGTCGGCGGCAGCCAGCAGGCGCGGATCGCTCTTCGGCACTCCCGCCTCACCCAGCACATACACAGCCTGCGCCGTGTCCCACACCGGCGACATGCACGGCTGCATGCGGAACGTCGGAATCGGATACGCAGGCTCCCCTTCAGGATTGTCGATCCCGAGCTTCTCGAACTCGTCCATCGCACGGATAAACTGCGGATCGTCCTGCGTGTACCCAAGGCAAGCCAGCGCAACGATCGCGTTCAGCATGGCCGGATAAATCGCGCCCAACCCGTCCGACATCTCAAAGCGTTCCAAAAGCCACTTTTCAGCCTTCTTCAGCGCCATGGTGCGCAACGGACGGATATGGATGCGCTCGAACCAGTGGGTGATGCGGTCGAAGCCAAGGAAAATGTTGCGCCAGCCAATCGGGTGTCTGCGATCCCACTTCAGGTGCAGGTCCGCATTCTCACGCCCACCGACAAAGAGCTCGTCGATTCCCTGCTCCGGCGTCAGTTTCTTAAATGGCTTCTTCGCATAAATAATCGACAGCGGCACCAGGATCGCCCGCGACCAAGCAGAAATTTCGTAGATGTTGAAGTAGAACCAGTTGGGAAAGAGGACGATCTCTGGCGGCACCGCGGGCACAGCATCGTAATCGTATTGGCCCAGCGCGCAAAGATAAATCTTGGTAAAGGTGTTGCACTCGGTAACGCCGCCGTGGGCGAGAATCCATTTGCGCGCCTTCGCCAGCGCTGGATGTTCCTGCGACCATCCCATCAGCTTCAGCGCTAGATAAGCCTTCACACCCAGCGAGATATTCGAAGGTCCGCCCGGGTAGATGCTCCACCCGCCGTCCTCATTCTGGTGGCGCAGAATCTCGTTGAGAGCGCGCTCCATCTTGCCGCGATCGCCCGTACCCAGCAGCGTGTGCATGAAGATGTAATCCGACTCCAGCATCGAGTCTGCTTCCAACTCGCCGCACCAGTAGCCGTCCGGGTGCTGCTGGCTTAGAAGCCAGTCCGTCGCGTGCGCGATACTTTCGGACACCTGGCCGAGCCCAACGTCCATGCGCCCATAGCGAGGCTGCACGGGCTTTGCGGGCGCCGCCTTCGGATTCCGTGGAAATGTACTCATCTAGTCCAAACTCTCTGCATCTCCCAGGCCCTCGCAACAACCGAGCCTGTTCAATCTGGAATGGCAACTCGCGAACTCTTTAAAACTTAGCCGGCTCGCGTAGCCTTGCCTTTACCGCTGGGGAGGTGCCGAAGCGATCGCCTGAACGATTTCAGGCGGAAGTCCGAAGCGCACATTCTCCGGCATCACTTCCACTTCGTCGACTGACCCGTACCCCATCTCCTGCAAATAATCCACTACATGCTGGACCAGAACCTCAGGGGCCGACGCGCCCGCCGTCACGGCGACCGTGTTCACGCCCTCAAGCCACTCCGGCTGAATCGCATCTGCCGAATCGATCAGGTAGGAATTCGTGTCCAGATTCTTCGAAACCTCAACCAGACGATTCGAATTCGAGCTGTTTTTAGAGCCCACCACAAGTACCAAATCGGCGCCATGCGCCACATTCTTCACCGCAACCTGGCGGTTTTCCGTCGCATAACAAATGTCCTGCGCGGCAGGCCCCGCAATGTTGGGAAACTTCTGCTTCAACGCCTTGATCATCGTGCCCGCCTCGTCCAGCGAGAGCGTGGTCTGGGTAAGATAGGCGACCTTGTTGGGATCCGGAACCACGAGTTCCGCAACCTCCTGCACGGTCGAAACCACCTGAGTCACAAGAGGAGCCTCGCCCTGCGTGCCTTCCACCTCTTCATGGTCGCGATGTCCAACCAGAACCAGTGAATACCCCTGCTTGGAGAACTTGATCGCCTCCAGGTGAACTTTTGTGACCAGCGGGCAGGTCGCGTCAATCACCTTTAGATTGCGCAGCTTGGCATGCTCGCGCACGGCGGGAGAAACTCCGTGGGCCGAATAAATTACGCGGGCTCCCTCGGGAACTTCATCGAGTTCGTTGACGAAAATTGCGCCCTTCTTGGCCAGGTCGGTCACAACATAGCTGTTGTGCACGAT
>JALYIG010000323.1 GCA_030775885.1 Acidobacteriota bacterium
CGCTTGAAGCGATGCGCAGCGCCGCGGCCTGTGATGTCTTCAGAACCGGTATGACACCTCAATGCCATACCGGGAGAGGTCGGCAAGATCCGCGAAGTCGAATCCACCCGGAGCGCCGACGAATGTATTGTCGAAATACAACGTGTAGTAGCGCTTGTCGAAGATGTTGGTTCCGTAGAGATCCGCTTCCCAGTGATCGTTGCGGATACCTCCGCGCATGTTCACCAGGGTGAAAGGATCGCGGCTCACGCGATTGTCCGCATACCAATAGAGTCTGCCCTTGCTGCTCACATCCGTGCGGATGAAGCCTTCGAAGCTCTGCGTCAGCGGGTGAGAATATTGCACCGAGCCGTTGAGGGTGTATTTCGATTGCAGCGGAACGTTCTTGCCGACATACGAGGACGGATCGAACGAGTTGCCGGAGAGCGAGTTGCCGAATTCCTTGATCTTGCCGTCCTGGAAGCCGCCACCGAGGCTCAAGTCGAGCCCGGGAAGAGGACGTGCGTCGGCCTGCAGTTCGATGCCTTGAATGCGCGACGTTTTGACTGTAAAGATGTTCTGGCTTGCACCGGATGCGCTCACCTGCACCAGCGTGAGCTGTTGGTTGGAATAGCGCGTCGTGTACGCTGCAAAGCTTACACTGAGCTTTCGCTCGAAGAAGCTCTGCTTCGTCCGATCTCGAACGTCTTCGTCTCCTCGGGATCGAACACCGGTTGCACGGCAGAATTGTTCCCTGGGTTGAAGCCACCGGGTCGGAAGCCTTGCGCGTAAGTTGCGTAGTAGGTCTGATCGGTGGTCGGCTTATAACTCAGCGATGCCTTAGGCTGAAACTTGTCGAATGTGCGCTCCAAGCGCACGCCGTTATCGAGCTGTGAGCGCGGATCGTGATCGAAGCGTCCCGCGAGCGTCAGCTCGAGATCCTTCAGAATGTCGTAGTTGATCTGCGCGGCGCCCGCGTAAGAGTTGAGATGCTGGTCGGCGTCGTCCGACGCAAAGGGGACCAGGAATTTGTTGGCGGGATTTGTGTCGCCGCTCATGAGCAGATTCAAGTTGCCGTCGATTGAGAACGGTATTCGCCGGTGCACCCGGCTCATGAACCCAATCACATTCCATCGCAATCGCTGGTCGCTCGGCGATGTCACCCGCAGCTCTTCGGAGAAGGCTTTGATATTCACGGGTTGATCGACGAGGTACACGAACGGAATCTGCGAGACATCCAGATCCTGGTGATTATTTTCGTGCAGGCTCGTGCCCGCGGTCACGGAGGTGAAGGCAGCAAAGCCGGCATTCCAATCGAGCCGCAGCGAGCCGTCCAAGGAATCGCGGCGCGTACGCGTGTGGTAGTCCTGGTTGGGTTGCCCCAATATCAGTTGATCGTTCAAGGCGGCCGTCGATACTCCGGGGATTCCAGAGCCCGCACTCGGTGTCACAGGGACCAGCGGTTGGGCGCCACTGTGGGTCTTGCTGTAAGAGACTCCGAGGTCCGCCGTGAAGGTATCCGACACAAGGAATTTGAGATCGAGCCTGCCGAGATTGTCGTCGAGATAGTTTTCGTGATCTTGCGGAGCGAACGCATAGCGCACATCTCCTCCGAAAATGTGATGGAACGCCGCGGCGCGGAAAAGCAGGCGGTCGGGCACGATCGGACCGCTGATTACGCCGGTCTGATTCATTTCATCGCCCTTGCCGTAGCTCGCCAGGACCTTGCCGTGAAAGTCATTGGTGGGCTGTTGGGTCGTCACTACCACGGCGCCGCCGATGGCGTTTTGTCCGTACAGGGCGCCTTGCGGGCCTTTCAGTACTTCGATGCTTTGAATATCGAACAGCGGCATCGTGAAGCTGTTGGGATAGGGCAGCGTCACGCCATCGACCACCATCACGACAGGCGCATCGCCGCCGTTGCCGCCGGCCTGGCTGATGCCGCGAATGCTCATCTGGAAGTTGCCCGGAGTCGCGGAAGGAAAGAATTCGAAATTCGGCGTCATCGCCGCGAAGTCGCCGAATTTCTGAATGCGTGCGTCTTCGATCGTCTGGCTGCTGAACGCCGTGATCGTGTCTGGCACGTTCTGCAAAATCTCAGCGCGGCGGCGGGCCGTGACGGTGACCTCTTCGAGCGAGGGCGCCTCCGCGGCAGTTGAAGTCGTTTGCGCGATTGCGTCATGACCGCCGGCGATGAGCGCCAGGCATCCGACCGAATAGCCGATGAAAGCAGAGGTGGTTTTCCGCGACATCCCGTGGACAGGGTAAAGCATGGTCAGGCGCCCCTTTCATAATTGCTTTTCGTCGTGAAACACCATAACCGACGAAGGCGCGCGATCACGCGGTCAGACGGGTAGCGCGCGGAGCAGGCTGGGTAGGGGCGTGCTCCTGCTCGTCAGGCCTGATTGACTTCGCCCAGCACGTGATGACTTGTGCACTGCCAACGACTGTCGATCTCGCGCCATCCTGACGCGTAGCCGAGCTTTTTGCCCTTCGCGAACGCGTTCATTTCGGCGGCCGTCGGCATCTGCGGACCCAGGTCACCCCGAAACTCCTCATTGATTTGGGCGAACACCAACGTCATCACGAGGTCCCCCAAACGCCGTGCCGTGACGCCCAGAAAGTGGATGTCGGAGCTATAAACGTGGCGATCCTGCTCGATGAAGTCCTTCTTGCCTTTCTGCTCGGCGATGACTGTGCCGTGCGGCGTTTTCAGGGGTGTGGTCGTGAACACGAAGTCGTTTGCAAGATGAAGCTCGAGAAAGTCGAAGTCTTTTTTGGCCAGCGCGTTGATCCAGCCCTTCAGGGCGGCGACCGCCCCTTCGCAGCCCGGCCCCACGTCTTCAGGTGCGCCGGCGGCGGCGAAAGCGTTGGAAGTGAAGCCAATCGATGCGGAGGCCGTAGCCATCGCGGTAACGAAAGAGCGGCGATCCATGAGTGACTCCGGTCACATTGAATTGGTTTGTCGGACGCTACCAGCCGGTGTATTCGCCGGCGTGCATGCGCGTGATTTCGTGGATTCGGCGGATCTTGTTCTCGGCGCTGAGCTCATATGCCGCCAACACTTCGATCCGCCACTGCGTGCCGGTTTCGCTCGCTATCGCGCTGACCACGTGGCGATCCATGAGAATCGGGCCTTCGCGTATGGCGTGCGTGACCTCCACAGCCACGCTCCGCAATCGGGTATGAGACTCCTGTACGTGCTGTTCGAGCCAGCGCCAATCGAAATCTTCCCCGTTGATAGTGAGTTGCACATCGCGCTCGAAAATGTCGGGCAGCGCCGCGACGCCAGCGGCTCCTGTCGGTGCTTCGAATACCGCTTGGAGCAATCGGCCAATGAATTGACGCGCAGTTTCGTGCGCGTTGGCATCGTTCATGAAGTCTGCTCGCTGACCAGGGCATCACTATCGGCCCAGGTGTGCGGGCTGTCCTCGCGTGAAGGGATAGCGGGGCTGCCTTTCAGGGTAGTGGCCTGGTCCGAAGGTCGAAATGGCGGCCTTCCGCGAGTAGGCTGACAACTGAAATCTCATGGCTAAAGTGATCGCAGTCAGCGTTTCGATTCCCCAGGTGGTCGACATCGGCGGCCGGCCGATGACGACATCGATTGTGCGCGATCCCTATCCTGGTGCGCTCCGCTTTGATCGTGGCGGACCCGTCGGCAACCGAACGGCAGTGCACACGGAACATGCGTTGGCGACGATCTCCGAGAACTACGACTTCTGGACGCGGGAGTTGGGTGTTGCCCGAGAGGCGTGGCCGCCTTGTTTCTGGGGCGAGAATCTCACGGTCAGCGGGCTCAGCGAGCACACGCTTCGCATCGGTGATCGGCTCACGATTGGCGCAACCGCGGTGCTCGAGGTCACGTCGCCGCGCATCCCCTGCATTAAGTTGAGTTGGCGCTTGGGACAGCCCGAGAGCTTTCTACGTACGCTCGTCAACTCCGGATTGACAGGATTTTATTTGAGGATGCTGAATCCCGGAGAAATCTCCGCGGATGATCCGGTGACGCTCGATTCGCCGCACCCTGGCAACATCACTGTGGCGGAACTATCGCGGCTGCTGCACGACGACTCTATTGATGTCGAGCGGCTGAAACGTACGCTCGCCACACCGGCACTGGGTGATCAAGCGTCATCCATGTTGCGCCATCGAATTACCCATCTCACGGACGGCCTCCGTTGCCGAGAAGGTCGATGGCAGGGGTGGCGGCCGTTTGTCGTGAGCGACATTGTTGATGAAGTTGCAGATGTCCGGTCCTTTACACTGCGACCGAAGGACGGCGATGCGCTGGCGCAATATCGTGCCGGCCAGTTTCTCGCGGTGCGGCTGCAAACATCCGCGGGTCGGACGTTCACGCGTACATGGAGTTTGTCGGACTATGATGAAAAGGGCACGGCCTATCGCTTGACGATTCGGCGCGCGCCTAAGGGTCAGGGCTCGGCGCATTTACACGATCTCGCCAAGGTAGGCGATACGCTCGACGTGCGCAGTCCGGCGGGCGCATTTGCGCTCGATCGAAGCACGGTATTTCGAGTCGTCCTGATCAGCGCAGGCATAGGCGTCACGCCGCTTCTCGCCATGTTGAAAGCGCATGCCGCTCGCGAGGATGGTCCGCCGCTACTATGGATACATTCCACTCGCCACGGTGCGACTCACACGCTTCGGACCGAAGCAAACCAGATCATGCGCGACAATCCGCAGTTCCGGTCGCACGTCGTCTATACGGCGCCGCGCACTGAAGATCGCAACGGAATCGATTACGACTCGGCCGGCCGGTTGACGTCGGAGCGGATCTCCCAGGTGCTTGGCGCGAATTATTCTTGCCGTCCCTTCGGGCGGGAGATCGAGCTTCCGAGTCAAGCGGGTCTCTTTTATATCTGTGGCCCCGACGAGTTCGAGCGAAGTGTGCGCGGCGCATTGATCGACTTCGGCGTCGGAGCGTCCGCGATCTATTCCGAGCGCTTCGGCCGCGGGGTCACCGATCAAGTCAGCGCGGTGAGCAGTTCCGAGGTTCGATTTCGACGCGCGGGAATCA
>JALYIG010000324.1 GCA_030775885.1 Acidobacteriota bacterium
ACGATTCGCCCGACTCTCATCAATCAGTCCACCGTCAATTTCAGCTTCGTCTCCCAGCACATCCCTCCGTACGGGGTCAATTGGAAGCGCGAAACCTATGGCTTCGCATACGCCAAACTCTTCCCCAATGCGGGTGCCTATCCCAACGGTATCCCGCAGGTCGGAATCACCTCCTACGCCGGATTCCAAGGTCCGAACTTCGCCCTCAACTCTCCCACCACCGACATCCAGATCGGCGACACCGTCACCTGGATTAAGGGCAATCACCTCTTCAAATTCGGCGGCGTGTATGTGCGCAATCGCGTCGACCAGAACGGGCGTCCGTCCTACACGGGCAACGTCACCTTCAATACCAGCGGCAATCCCAACACCACCAAGAACGCACTCGCAGACGCATTGCTGGGGAACTTCAGCAACTATCAGGAAGCGAGCGCCGACCCCACCGGCCACTTCCGCTTCAACCAGCCCGAGTTTTTCGCTCAGGACACCTGGAAGGCCTTGCGCAACCTGAGCGTCGAATACGGGGTGCGCTGGCAGGGTATCCCCGCCATGTATACCCAGGGCAACAACATGGCCAACTTCGACCCCTCCGTCTATGACCCAACCAAGGCCATCACTGTTACCACCGCCGGCAGAGTGGTTCCCGGCAGCGGCAACCCCTTTAACGGTCTGGTGCGCGCCGGAACCGGAGTTCCTTCAGACCAGACTATCCGCGTTCCCAATATCAACAGCGCCGCATTTCCCCAGATTCCGCTCGGCGCCCCCCGCGGCTTCTACAACATGAACGGCGCCTTTGGGCCACGAATCGGTTTCGCCTATGCTCCCAATGACAAGACGTCGGTCCGTGGCGGCTACGGCATCTTCTTCTACCGCGCTGAAGGAAACGTCACCTTCAGCCAAGTCAACATTCAACCCTTCCTGCAGAACCTGTCCCTCGACAACGGCAACCTCGCCAACCTCACCGGCGGATCGCCCAACACCACCCTGCTGCAGGGAGGCATCAGCGCCATCAATCCCAAGCTGAAAAACCCCTACGTCGACCAGTACAGCCTTGGCGTCCAGCGCCAGTTGCCTTTCGGCATGCTGCTGGAAACCACCTACGTCGGCAACGTCGGCCATCACCTGCTGCGTCAGCCGAACATCAACTTCCCCAATCTGGCGATCGCAGGAGCAGGTGCCGCTGCCGGGAACAGCACCAATTACTACAACCCGTATCAAGGCTTCCAAAGCATCGGCATGTACCTCAGCGATTCCAACAGCAACTACAACGCGCTGCAAGTTTACCTCTCCAAACGCACCGGCAGTCTCACCTACACCGTCGGCTACACCTATGCCAAGGGACTCGGCGACTCTCAGAGCAACGGAAATAGCAACGAGGCCTGGCAGAACCGCCGCTACACCTACGGCGAACTCAGCATCGACCGCAAGCATGCCTTCGTCTCCACCGTGGTCTGGCAGTTGCCCACCTTCGCTGGAAAGAATATCTTCTTGCGCGAGGGTGCCGGCGGGGTTCAGTTCACGGGCGTCGTCCGCGTCCAGACGGGTGCGTTCCAAACCATCCAGGGCAACTCCTCCCTTGGAGGACGTCGCGCAAACCTCATCGCGGGAATGCCGTTGTACGCGAAGGACAACCGCTTCACCCTTGCGAATCACGTGGCCCAGTGGATCAATCCAGCGGCGTTCGCAGTGCCGTCTCCAACCGCCCTCGGAACGGCTGGAGTCGGCAACATCGTCCAGCCAGGCTTGACCCAGGTCGATATGACCGCATCGAAGGTGTTTGACTTCCACGAGCGCGTCCAGCTCAAACTGGCCGGCGACGCCTTCAACCTCTTCAACCACACCAACTACAGTTCACTCGATACCAACGTCTCCGACGGCGCGTTCGGTCGTCTCAACGGAGCCTACCCCAACCGCCAGCTCCAGATCGGCGCCAAGGTCATCTTCTAACCCAACTCGCAGCCCACCCCAGCCCAACAGCCCCATCCTCGCGCCTTCACGGCGCCTGGGTGGGGCTGTTGGGCTTGTAAGTCGGCCGACTCGGAAGACGTGTCAGGTTAAGGGTCCGGATTTATCCGTGCCGTAAGAGCCTAAGAACCAACAGGGCTTTAGCCGCTGGGGTACCCTCTCTCCGGACGCATCGACTCCGCAGCCTGTTGAGCCTCTGAGCCTACGCTGTCTTCGCAGCAGCAACTTATTCAGAGTCTCCCTCGTGTACTGTCCCATAATTTCGCGCACGCGGTTGTCATTCTGAGCGCAGCGAAGAATCCCCGCATTGGCCTCTGTTGTTGTCTGTCCTCTCGTTCCATTCACGAGGAGAACTTCTGGGACACCACACTGGCTGTCCATCGGCCGCACCTCAGTCCGGTTCGAACTGAGGCTCTGTCGCGAACCGCGCGGCCCGGAAGCGCCGCACATACCAGTCAGCGCCAATCACCGCGCCCAGCCAGACCGCGCCAACGTAGTATCCCGCAGCCACATCGCTGGGGAAGTGTACGCCGAGGTAGATGCGGCTATAACCGATTCCCAGGATCAGACTCGTCGCGATCGCGACAGCGGCAACCCGTTGCCAAAGTCGCGGCAGATGCCGCCAGCCGATATACGTCAGCGTGCCGTAGACCACAACCGCAAACACCGAGTGGCCGCTGGGAAACGAGTAGCTCGGCTCATGCGCGAACGCCCAAGGCAGGTCCGGCCGTATGCGGCGGAAGTGCAGCTTCAGCAGCAAGACCATCATCCCGGCGCCGCACGTCGCAATCAGCCACACAATCGAGGCGTGCCGCAGGCCGCGCTTCCACAACACCGCGGCGAACACCAAAATCACTGGACACAACACCTGCGGCGAACCGATCCACGACAGCGCGAACATACTGCGCGTCAGCCACGGATTGGCATCTTCATGCACCTCGCCCTGCACAGCATCATCCAAATTCATCATTTGCGGCTGGCCGAAGTGTTCATGCACTTCGGCAAGCGCCATCATCATCACCGCCGAAGCCACCAGGCTCAGCAGGAGCAAAACGCCAAATAGCTTCCAATTCTGTTTTGTGAAGAGCATCGCGTCGAAACTATCATAAAGGAGCATGATCCGCGCAACCTTGGCTAGCCCTGGTTGGTCAGCAGGCTGATCAGCCGCTCCTCGAACGCATCGAGGTCGGCGCCAAGCTCTCGCGTCGCGCCGGTATACACCAGCTTTCCTTTGGAAATCACGCTGATCTCGTCGCACAGGCTGCGAATCTCATGCGAGTCGTGGCTGCTGAGAAACGTCGTAACATTCTCGTCGATGGCGAGCCGCCGCAGCAGGTTCCACATCTCGCGTTTGGCCGGAAGATCGAGTCCGCGGGTTGGCTCGTCAAGGAACAGCACCTTCGGTTTCCCCATCAGCGCCCGAGCGATCTCGACGCGACGCTTCATCCCGGTACTGTAGGTGCCAATCAGCTTGCCGCGAAACCCAGCGTCCAGGCCTACATCATCCAGCAACTTCTCGACATGTTTCCGCGCATCGCGAATGTTGCGCAGTCGTGCGAAGTAGGTGAGGTACTCGCGCGCTGTCCATGTGGACTGGCTCTCGCTGGTTTCGTCGCTCACCAACCCGACCATGCTGCGCACGGCCAGCGGGTCCTTCGCAACGTCGTGTCCCCATATCCTGGCAACACCTCCGCTGGGCGGCAGCAGCGTAGTCAACACCCGGATGGTGGTCGTCTTGCCCGCGCCGTTGAGGCCCAGGAAGCCGTACAAGCGGCCCTTGGGAATCTGCAGCGTCACGCCGTCCACCGCAACGAAGTCGCCGAAGCGCCGCGTGATGCTGTCCATCTCGATTGCGTATTCGCCGGTGCCGGTCATCGCGTCCGCCTCCACCGCAGCATTGCAGCGCCGAGGCACAGCAGCGGGAAGAAGCATGCCGCCACGCCCATCTGATAAATCGCATTCGCCACCTGCGCGTCGATCGCCGCACGCGCCGCCAAGGTGTGCGGCTTGCTGTCGCACGCCAAGTCATAGCTGGCCGCAATGCTCAGTGGATATCGGTCGCCTCCGATGTCCCACGGTTTGGTCGGGTTCAGCGTGATCGGGATGCGAGCGATCAAGCCATTCTGCACATGGTGGCCGTCCGCAGCGACAGGCCCTGAATCGTTCGCGTAGCTATGACTCTCCACCTGCGGCGTGGGCTGGTTCAGCACGCTCTCGTCGGCCGTAATATTCAGCCCATTCTCGCCTGTAATCTTGGTGTTCAGATTCGCGACATGCTCGCCCGCCTCCAGCGGCAGCAGCAGAAGCAGGTCTCTTCGCGACGGATGATCGGTCCCCAGCGGCCAGTCCTCGCGGTTCAGCACGCCGCTGCAGCAACGTCCGGGGAACTTGCCGCCTGGCTCAACCATCGCCACGTTGGATCCGCCCCGCGGGACCCCTCGAACCGCCGGCGCATTCAGCATGCGCGGTGCGGGCGTGTCGTAATTTGTATCGGCAAAGATCACCGGCAGTAAGACCAGCGCGAGGACCGCCAGCGCAATGGTCCAGCGTTGGCGGCGCGTGGTCTCCCACGTTTCCACACCCTGCGCCCGCAGAAATACCCAGGCTGCAAGCACCAAGGCGCTAATCACTACAACCGCGAGGCAGGTCCAGGTGCGCGCCGTGGTCGCGGGAATGCGATTGGTAGCCAACGTGAAGCCAAGCGCATTCTTCAGCAGAACGGCGGGACTCGCCAGTGTGATGTGCCCGGTGCGCGTCGCGCCGTTGCCCTGAGCCACCAACATCTCCTGCAGCGGCAGCAGGCCGAGATACGCCAGCAACACACCCATGCCTGCTCCTGCGGGTGCGGCCAGGCTGCGGCCAATAAAGAGCACGCCGATCAATCCGCCGACCGCGATGCCGACCACCAGCAGCCCCGGCGACCACACCAGAAACTTGTGCAGCAGCGGAGGAGCGGGCACATGCGCGATGTACACCAGCATCATCGGAAGAAGCGCAACGTAGTATGCCGCCGCCAGCGTGAAGAGCACAAGAAACTTCGCCGCCAGCCAATCTCCGCGCTGGACCGGCGCGGTGAAGACCGACTCGACGAAGCGGTTGACCCGTGGGCCGGCAATCATTCCCGCGGCTACCGGGATGAACCCCAGCGGCACAAGGCCGTACGCGATGATGCCGTAGCCGTCCAGCCAGGTGTCCTGCGTGCCCACCGTGGCCAGGCCTCCGACCGCCAGCAGGACCACCGCCGCGCCCAGCCAGGCAAAGCGCCCGCGCATTGTAGCTTTCAGTTCTTCAGCGTAAAGTGTCGCGATCGAAAGAGGTGAGGTCATCAAAGGTCCCAAAGGATTCCTCGGCAAGCCTACGCCGCGATTCTGAAGTCGAGCTTAAGGGCGGGCGCAGGCCGCTGCGGATTCGGTGCTCCACGGATCGAAATACCGCGGAATTCCCGCTGCTTTCCCCGTCGGTCCTGTGGTATGGTCGCATTTATCCTCAACGGCGTTAAGCCTGCGAATTCGGCCTCCTTCTTGAATCGATGAGTCTGCCTCCTGCGGTTTCATCCTCCGGCATTAGATCGGAATTCTCTGCATTCCTTGTCAAGATTGCGCATCACTGTCGATGTCATTGTTTCTGCAACTAACTATTCGAAAGCCGAGGGCAAGATTATGGCGACGACC
>JALYIG010000325.1 GCA_030775885.1 Acidobacteriota bacterium
CACGACTCCAACATCATCCACGGCGCCGCTACCATCACCATTGGCAGCGAGACCTCCGGAGGCTTCCACAATATCGAGGCGTGGAACATCACCGCCGGCCCGGGCGTCCCCAATGGTGTCCTCTTCAAGTCCGCACATACTCGCGGCGGCACGGCCACCGACATCCGGGTACACGACCTGACCCTCACCGGTGTCGCCACCCCGATCGCGATGACGATGAACTGGAATCCCGCCTACAGCTACGCCGTATTACCCGCAGGGATGGACATCAAATCCGCGCCGCCCTACTGGGTTCCGCTCACAACTCCTGTGTCGGACGCCCAGGGCCGGCCGCACTTCTCCGGAGTCCACATCTGGAACATCAAGGCGACGGGGGCGCGTCGCGCGTTCTCGGTAGAAGCCTACCCGGACACGCCGCTGACCGGCTTCAAATTCGACCACCTCGACATTCAGGCGGCCACGGCAGGCAGTATCGCTGACGCAAAAGATTGGATATTCTCCGACATCAAGCTCACGACCGCCGACAACAGTGCCGTGAAGGTTAGCGATTCGACCAACGTTACTGGCTTGACGGCGGCGGTAGCTCCCGCTAACCCACCGGCGGGAAATTAGCAGGATTGGCCGAAGGAGATCTGAAGTTACTGCTGCGAGAGAGAGCGTACCTCAGCTGCTACGCCGGGTTGCAAATGCGGCACTTACGGCACGGATAAATCCGTGCCCTTAACGAGACGCGATTGCAGAGGTTCCCTAGTGCAGCGTTTCCTAGCTCGGGATGCCGCTGTCGAACTGAAGGAAGTTATCCAGGTAGTCTTCTACGACGTTATAGCACTCGCAGGCCTTACTCTCGAGGCCTTTCACGTCCAGTATGTGGATCACTCCGCGCGTGTAGTCGATGAGATGGTCCTGCCTCAGTTGCGAGGCCGCAATCGACATGGTGGAGCGGGTGCTGCCAAGCATGCCCGACAAGAAGTCCTGCGACATGCGGAAGGTATGGCACTGGGCGCGGTCGGCGCAGATCAGCAGCCAGCGTGCGAGCCTCTGTTCGAAGCTATGCGTGGCGTTGCATCCAGCTAACTGACTCACCTGGACGAGCTGCGCCTGGACATACCCGAGCGCGAGCCGCTGAAACATGCCGCCAAGCGCAAATTCTTTTCGGGCTGAATCCACCGGCGCTGCATAGCCGTGGCCGGCGATCTGGGTGTACACGCGGTTCAGACTACGCTTAGACCCCATCAGAGCAGAGACGCCAATCACGGACTTGAAGCCAAACATGCCCACTTCGACTTGTGACCCATTTTGGAAGGTAGTCGTCATCGACGCCATGCCGGACTCGATGAAGTAGAGGTAGTCGATGAGTTTCCCCGGAAATTCGAGTTCGTGTTCCAAGTTAAACTCCACCGGGCGGAGATGCAGACGCGAAACGATCTCTGGGTGGAGGGCGTTAAGCAGTGCATTCTCGAAGCGAGCTGGTTGAGGGGGAGGCCGAACCACCGGAAGCCCCGACGAATTGCTTGCGACGCGCTTCATGCACGAAGCATACGCTTGTGTGCTGTACAACACATAATTGGAGGGTTGGACGCATTGAACATTCCAATCCAGTTACTTGCGACCCATGATTGCTTCGGTCTCACTGAGTACGTTCTCTGCTATCAATTACCTAAGGAGACTTTGAGTAAGTTGCTGCTGCGAAAGAGAGCGTACCTCAGCGGCTAAAGCCGCACTCATCTCAGACCATTTAAGGGCACGGCTTATTCAGAGATTCGTGATGTAGCACACGGCAAATTCTGATATGGCACACGGGAACTTCTGATGCGCGCACCAAAGCTTGGACAAAACTTTCTAGTGGACGACAACGCGCGGCATGCGATCGCGGACGCGATTGGCGACGCTCGCGATCGCACCGTGATTGAGATCGGTCCGGGCCACGGCGCGATCACTGCGATCTTTGCGGGACGATGCAGGCGGCTGATTGCGATTGAGGTGGATCGCGCGCTGGCCGCGGAGTTGCGCTTCCAGTTCCGACTGCAGCCACAGGTCGAGGTGGTCGAGGCGGACGTGCTGGAGGTGGATTTCTCAGCGCTGTTACCTGCGGGCGAGACCGCCGATGTGGTTGGCAATTTGCCGTACTACATCACTTCGCCCATCCTGATGCGGCTGTTCGCGGCGGGGGCAAACGGACTGCTGGCGCGGGCGGTATTGATGATGCAGCGCGAGGTTGCGGACCGGCTAGCTGCGGCGCCAGGCATTCGCGACTATGGACTGCTTTCAGCGACCACCCAGATGAACGCGCATGTGGAGACGCTGTTCACTCTGCCGCCGAGTGCGTTCTCCCCTCCGCCGGAGGTCTTCTCGACGGTGCTGCGGCTGGAATTTCAACCGCGTTTCGTTGAGCTTGGTGTCGACGCAGCGGAGTTCGATGTCTTCCTGCGAGCCTGCTTCGCGCAAAAGCGAAAGACGCTGGCGAATAATCTGCGCGCGGCGGGTTACTCGCCGGACCAGATGCAGGCCGCTTGGCCGGAAGAGGTTCCGCTGCTTGCGAGGGCGGAATCAGTCGCGCTGGAACCAATGGCGAAGCTGTATCGCGCGCTCTCTGTCGCCCAGCCGCTTGCTAATTAGGGTTGGCTTTGGCTGGAGCCGATTGGGTCGTTGGATGCGGGACCGGCGCGGGCGGAGGAGGCGGTGTCGGGGCACTGCGTGGGGCGGGCGGAGGTGATGGTGGCGGGGCGCTGTGCGCGGCCGGTGGAGGCGAGCTCCGCTCTACCGGACGGTCCGCCGGCGGAGCGGCGCGCACCGTGGGTTGCGGAATGTTCCTTTGATAGGAAGGCGACGGCTCGGCGGGCCTTGGCGCTGAGGTCGAATCCTCTGCGGGCCGGCGCGGAGAAGCATTCTGATTCGCAGGCGGCTGGTTGGGCGCGCCATTGTCCGCAGGGCGGCGATACGACGGATAGCGATCCATCGCTGGCCGCGCCGGCGACGAGTCTTCTACCGTTCTGCGAGGCTCAGAAGCCGAAGGATCCGGTCGCCCGCCCCGTGACTGAGACCCTGCGTTTGAGGGATCCGGCTGGACGTTGGACGGATAGCGGCGTCCGCCGTAGGTATCAGGCTGCCCCTGCATCCGATCCGACTGCCGAGCTTCGTCCGGGCGCGAACGTTGATCCACGGTATGCAGGCCTGAGTTCGGGCGAACCACGGTCGGGCTGGTACTGGCAAGGCCCAGGACCGGTGCCTTGCTTCGGGAGTCGATGGGGAAGTCGCGGCGCAGGGCAGACCTGCCTTCACCGGCTTCGGGTCCGTGATGCTCTCGTGCAATTGGCTCAGCAGTAACGCCTGCGATGCGGCGAGGGCCTCGCGAAAGGCCTGAGAAAGGCTCCGCCCGTTCCCCAGAGGGCGTGTGTACCGGCCAGATGGGCCGAGGGTGAGGCGACCCGGAAACCGGCACGCGAATCGGCCGATAGCCGGTCGGGCCGATGACGATGTTGACTGGGCGCCCGCCTCCGGCGAATCCCCATCCTCTGTTGCCGCAACCAGCGCCCGGCGCCCAACCCCATCCGAAGCTGTTGTAGTACGACCAGTTTCCGCAACGGTACGGCGTCCAGCCCCACGAGTAGCTGGAGGCCCAGAGGTAGCCGGAGTTGGGATAGAAGACCCAGGCACCGTTGCCGTAGGGATCGAAATTTGGGTCGTTGACTGCGATTTGTGGCTGCCAGACGGTCCCCTGGCCGGGCACGTTGTACCAGTTTCCGTTGGCGTCCAGATCGGACCAGCCGTAGCCCTCTGCTCCGGCGTAGTCATTGCGAACCGGGGTGCTGTCGGCTGCATCAGCTGACGCGGCCTGGTCGCGGTCCTCATTCCACTGGTCCCACGAGTCTGCGGCAATTTGCTGCGTCAGGAAGTAGCGGTTGCCGGTGCGGTCGGCGCTTAGGCTCTCGCCGGCGCGAACCTGGGTCTGAAAGCCGGCGTTGGGGCGGTCGCTGTTAGGCGTGCCATGGCGTTCCACCTCGGCGGTGCCGTCGAGCACGGAGAAGATGGCGGGTGGCTCGTCGAAGTTGATGCGTACGGTGGTGTTCTCCACCGGAGAAAGGATGTCGCCGCCAACGTTGATCCAGTAACGGTATTGCGGCGTGGCGCGCAGTTCGCAGTAAACGAGGCCGTGCAGCAGACTCAGATTGGTGAGAAATACTCCGTCAGCCTGGATCGCGAGATTGTCCAGCGAGAGCGCACTGTTGGGTGTCAGGCGAACGATACTTCCGTCTTCGAATTCGACTTCGGCCTGCCCATCGTTGCCGGTAACGAGTTGCACGCCCGTTAGCAGGGGCAGGTTCAGTTGGGCAGGCACACTGTCGCCACCGTTGGGTTCGTTTACCGTTACGGTGCCCTGGACGTAGGTAAGTCTGGCAGCACGCGTGGAGTTTGTGTCCGCGTGAGCGAAGACAGCGGGGCCGAAGAAAGCAAGAACAACGGTGAGAATAATTCCGGGGCGGGTGAAACCGTTTGGGGCGTTCATCGTTCAGCCTCCAGCTAGCCGATTGTTAGACGAGGTTCAAAGCAAAGAGTTTTTCTGACTTGTTCGCCTGGCAAGTCAATTTAACTGTACTCTGCGTCGCGAATCGCTTTAGCGGTAACTCAACGAGGGTTGCCGTCTGCGGGGATCAGGGCGAGTAATGCGGCCGCTTTGGTGCGGACGCGGGCCATCACCTGGGAATCGCCAGCGATTGAGCGCAACGAAGGCTCGATGATGCTTATCTCGATCGCGCGGCCGTCGGCAACTTCCTGGGCAAGGACTGCGATTGCGTCGTTGAGCCCGAGGCGGTCGAAGCGGTGGAGAAAGTCGAGGCGACGGCCCTGGTCCAGCATCTCTGCCATGCCCTGGAAGATGTCCGTCATGGCGACGACATCTTTAATCTCGGAGTAGTTATAGGTGCAGGCGGAGGTGGCGCTGGAGGTGATGTATGTGAGCGTCTTGGTGCCGGTGTCTGCAATGTTTTTAGCTTTGGAGGCGCACGTCTCCGGGTGGATGGAGTGGGCGTGGCCAAATATCTTCTTCGTGGTCGCGGGGGTGAGGGTGAAGTCCCGATGGACCTCTTGCATGGTTGGCGATGATTTGTCTTCGGCGGCGTAGGATGCGGTGCCATCGTCTTTGACATCGATGGTGAATTTCGGCACAGGCAAGCCGATGCGGGCGAAATCGAACCGGACTTCGGCTTTGGCCGGAGCGTTCGAGCCGGTGGGCGGCTGCGCCATAAGAGGCGCACATGAGGCAATGAATACGAGAGCGGTGGCTAGTGTACGAACGCGGCGACTCAACCGTTCGCTCCCTGCAGCAGCAGCGTCTGCGCGGTGTGGATGTGGCAGATTGCGATGGCGAGTGCGTCGGCGGCGTCTGGGGATTCCGGTGCGCAATTCAGCGCGAGAAGGCGGGTGACCATGAATTGCACCTGCTGCTTGGCGGCAAGGCCGTAGCCGGTTACGGAGGACTTGATGGTAAGCGGCGCATACTCACTGACCGGCAGGCCGCAGGTGGCGGCGGCAAGCATGGCGACTCCACGAACCTGACCGAGTTTGAGCGCGGATTTGGCGTTTGCCGAGAAGAATACTTCCTCGATGGCGACGCAGTCGGGCGCGTGAAGGGCCATGAGGGCGGTTAGTTCGGCGTAGACCTGCGCGAGGCGCTGCGGGGTCTTCTCTTTCTTGTTGAGGCGGATGGTGCCCGCGGCGCAGTGTATGAGCGCCGGGTTGCGTGTGGTGTGGTCCATCTCGACTACACCGTAGCCGGTGAACTCTGTGCCGCAATCGATGCCGAAGACACGCATGGAGGAAGTGTAAACCGGGGTGGCCCAGAGCGCGATGACGATCGAGGTTCAAGAGCGGGGATGCAGTTCGATCGAGTTCACGTGAAGGCTCTCAACCCGTTGGCTTGAGCCCCGTCCCAATAGACTCTTTTAGTTCGCTTTTGCTCAGACATGCAGTCGGGTTTCGTTCCAGAATAGAGAAGGCCGCGAGTCCTATACGTTAACCCAACGAACGTCTATAAAACCTGCTTCGCAGTGCGAAGCGGAAAGCAGACACCATGTTTGCAAATGACAAGAGTTTCTTTCGTGCAGGAGCGCTTCTTGCCCAGACCTGCATCTGCGTGCTGTTCGCCATGACGTATGTAAGTTTGGCGACTGCTCAATCCGAGCCCGCTGAACTTGAAGGCGTGCCCATCGACAGCGCAACGCAACTAGTCAATGGAATTAAAATCCACTACATCACGGCAGGACACGGACCCGTCGTTGTGCTGCTTCATGGTTATCCGGAGACGTGGTACGCCTGGCGCAAGATCATTCCGAAATTAGCTGACCGATACACTCTGGTCGCGCCCGATATGCGGGGTCTTGGAGAGAGTGGTCGCCCTGCGGACGGAGACTATACGAAGAAGTCGGTGTCCGAGGATATCTACCAGTTGGTCGTCAAGCTCGGGTACAAGCAGGTATCCGTGGTTGGACAGGATATGGGAGGTCCGGTGGCGATCGCATTCGCTGCCTTCCACCCTGACGCGGTAAAGAACGTTGTGTTCATCGAGTCCGGAGTGCCAGGCGAAGGCCTTGAAGAAGCGATGGATACCGCGCATGGGGGTTCATGGCATTTCGGGTTCTTTGCCAGTCCTGATATCCCGGAGATGCTGACTCGGGGGCGAGAGAAGGAGTTCTTTACGGCCTGGGCGTTTCAAGGGGAGTTTGTGCGGCATAAAGAGGCGTTTCCCCCGAATGTAATCGCCGAATACGTGCGCCATTACTCAGCACCCGGAGGTATGACCGCGGGGTTTGGCTATTACCGGGCTTTTGTTCAGGATGCGAAAGATAATACCGTCATCTTTTCCAAATCGAAGCTGATGATGCCCGTTCTCGCCGTTGGCGCTGACCACTCGTTCGGCGAATTCACCGCCAAGAACGCTCGGAATGTTGCAACCCACGTGGAGTCCGTAATCATCGAGGACTGCGGACACTTCGTGGACGAGGAACAGCCGGAAGCGCTGGCAAAAGTTCTGTTGGCTTTTCTTGGCAGACCGTGAAGAGCCTCGGATCAACGCGTCGTGGGTAAGACTGTTACGGACCTGAAGCGAGAAGATCAACTGTGACCAGATTGCCTGCGAGTTTGCCCTAGAGCCTTTTCCCAACAGATGTAGAAGAGGGACGAAAAGCAACTACGGGCATTCTTGACTTCGTCCAGAATGACGCTTCCTAAATAGCCATAGCTCCAGTGGATATGCCCTAGCGAATGATGATCGCCGCAAACAGCAGCGTAATGCCGTCGGCGGCGATAAGAATTCCCAGCGATTGGAATATCCGGCGGACCATTGTCTTCGCGAGTATCGCGCTGCACAAGACCGCAACGGTCGCGAGCTGAAGCGCCCATCCGAAGGCGGACCAGATATCGGCAATCACGCTCAAATGATGGATCGCGATTCGATCGGCATCGGTGAGATGGGGGTTGTACAGCGCTTCTTCCGCGGTGGTGCCATCGCCGATGGCCTTGAACAGGCAGACGAGAGAGAACATCCAGAAAGCGGCGGCCGCGCAGCGCCATAGAACGATCCGCCGCGGCGTCAACGCGAGATGCCCTCCAGGGGTGAACTGGCGGTCGCGTAGAGACGCATTGGCATGCGGCCGGCGAGGAACGCTTGACGGCCGGCAAGGACGCCGTGCTGCATGGCTTCGGCCATGAGGATTGGATCGCGGGCTTCGGCGATGGCGGTGTTCATCAGCACGCCGTCGAAGCCGAGTTCCATCGCCAGCGTTGCGTCGGAAGCTGTGCCAACGCCTGCGTCGACGATGAGCGGAACTTCGGTGATGAGTTCGCGGAGGATGCGGAGGTTTGCGGTGTTGCGCAGGCCGAGGCCGCTGCCGATGGGCGCGCCAAGAGGCATTACGGCTGCCGCTCCTGCGTCGATGAGACGCTTGGCGAATACGATGTCGTCCGAGGTGTAAGGCAGAACGGTGAAGCCTTCCTTGACCAGGACTCGGGTGGCTTCGAGCGTGGCCTGAATGTCGGGATAGAGGGTTGGCGTGTCGCCGATGACCTCGATCTTGACCCAGTCGGAGAGACCTACTTCGCGGCCGAGACGAGCGGCACGAATAGCTTCCTCCGCGGTGAAGCAGCCTGCGGTGTTGGGCAGAAGGAAGTAGCGCTGCGGATCGAGGAAGTCGAGCAGCGACTCGCGGGAGCGGTCGAGGTTGACCCGGCGAACCGCGACTGTGACCATCTCGGCGCCAGAGGCCTCGATTGCAGCCTGCGTCTGCGGACCGTCTTTATACTTTCCGGTTCCAACGATGAGGCGAGACTGAAAGGCGCGACCTGCGATGACGAGAGGTTCCATGGAGGAAGTTTACTAGGTTCGAGGTCTGAGGTTCGAGGGAAAGGCAGAAACACCAAGCCCGCATCGCAGGGATGCGGGCTTGGCGGCGGTGATCTGTTGAGATTGACCTGAGGCGTCCAACTCGGACGGGCCTCGGCGCTGAACTGCACAATCGCCGAACTACTTACTAGCCTAGAGCTGGACGCTCTAAGCCTCAGTCACCTCACGTACCGTTTTGCAACTATTACTGTCAATTTTCATAGGCTGGACCATCCTCCTTTCCCGTGTAGATGCAGCGTAAACGGAGACTGCTCTCAGGTCAAGTCCCGCGGCGGGGACAGAGGTTGACTCATTCCCTATACCATAGGGGGGTATACTATCATCCGATTGAGGATGAGCTCGTACGGGCCGTCACGCAATAACATCTTAGGACGGTGGTCGGTATGAGCATTCGCAGGGTATTCACAAGGCGCGGGGAGAATAGCGGTTGGATGGCCCTTCCCTGTTTGCGTGCAAGGATGGCGACTGAGCTGCTTCTGGCGCTGCCGTTGTTGTGCTGCGGAATGATCCTGCAGGCTCACGGACAAGCGACGCAAGGGGCTGCGCAGTCGGCGACAGCGCCCCCCGACGCCGTGGCGCCGGCGCAGGATTCGGCTGCACCGACGATATTTCCGCACTCGGATTCCAGCCGCTACTTCATTGCTGGGCAGGCGAACATCATTCTGCAGGCACATGGGCCATTCCACTCGCCGTATGCGGGGGCGAACAGCATGCTGGGTCGGGGGGAGTACAAGACTTCGCTGGTGGGCACGCTGTTTCTGGGATACGAACTGGCGAAGAATCCGGCGCGGCATCTGGACTTAATCTATGACGAAGAGTCCGCCGGTGGGCGCGGGATCAGCGAGGCTTTGGGGCTGGCTGGATTCACAAACCTTGACGTGGTGCGAAATCCGACTTTGGGGCCAACCCCTTACCTGGCGCGGGTGGAATTGCATGGGACGTGGGGATTTGGCGACAAGATGATAGACGCATCGCGCGGACCGTTTTCGTTGGCGACGAAGGTGCCGGAACGGCGGTTGGAGCTGCGCTTAGGCAAGATGAGTCTGCCGGATACGTTCGACCTGAACAGCGTGGGAACGGACAGCCATCTGCAGTTTCTGAACTGGACGACGGACAATAACGGCGCCTGGGACTACGCTGCGGATACGCGTGGATACACGGTTGCCGCGATTGCGGAGTACGACAACAAAAACTGGTCGGCGCGGTACGGGCTGGCTCTGATGCCGAAGATCGCGAACGATATCGATCTCGACTGGAACCTGGGACGGGCGAGCGGGCAAAACCTGGAGTTGGAGTGGAGGCACGGGATATTGGGCGGGTTGGTGGATCCTCAGCGGAAAGGCGTGGTGCGAGCGCTGATGTATGTGAATCATGCGCATCTGGGACTGTATCGTGCGGCGAATCAGGCGTTTCTGAAGGGTGTGGATGCGACGCCGGACATCACGAAGCATGAAACTTACGGCGCGGTGAAGTACGGCTTTGGGCTGAACGCGGAGCAAGAGTTAACCGCAAACCTGCGGGTGTTTGGGCGGTTCGGGTGGAACGAGGGAGCGCATGAATCGTTCGCCTATACCGAGGTGGATCAGACGTTTGAGGTTGGGAGTGATCTGGCGGGAAAGGCTTGGGGTCGCGCTAACGACAAATTGGGACTGGCGGTGGTGACGAATGCGATCAAACGCGACCATCAGGCTTATTTGCGGCTGGGCGGGCTCGGATTTCTGCTTGGGGATGGGAAGCTGAATTACGCTCGGGAGGATGTTGTGGAGGGCTACTACAACCTTCATGCCTGGCGCGGAGTTTTTTATGCGCTGGATGCGCAGTACGTGGCGCATCCGGGATACAACCAGGATCGCGGGCCGGTGCTGGTGGAGTCGCTGCGTATGCATGTGGACTTCTAGAACGGGTACGGCATTGTGCAAAAAAGCGAATCCCAGAGTTCACAGAGGAACAGAGAACACAGAGAGGTCCGTGGGGACTGGGATTCGTTGGCAGTGCAGGCGAAATACGGGGATTCTTCGCTGCGCTCAGAATGACAGATCAATAAGGGCGACCCGTATACTTCTCGCGTGACGGCGACTTGGTGTGAGTTGATTGGGTTTGGGTTGGGGCTGCTGTTTGGCAGCTTTTTGAACGTGTGTATTTCGCGACTGCCGGGGCATGAGTCGGTGGTGCGGCCGAGGTCGCGGTGCTTGAGTTGCGGGCATGCGGTGCGGTGGTATGACAATGTGCCAGTGTTGAGTTGGGTTGTGCTGCGAGGAAATTGCCGGGACTGTAAAGCGGGGATTTCGTGGCGGTATCCAGCGGTGGAGTTGGCGGTGGGGTTGTGGTTTGCTTGGATTGCAAGCTATATCCAATTGCAATGGGCAGCGAATCAGTCAGAAG
>JALYIG010000326.1 GCA_030775885.1 Acidobacteriota bacterium
GCCTCGGACTCGCCCGCAAGTTCGCGCAAAACCCGCTCTCGAGCCTCCCGGGCAATACTCACCCATGCTCCGATGAACTCGTAGTGGTGCTGCGTCGTGCCCTCACCGTCCATCAGCGCCCGGATACCGCCACAGCCCGAGTGGCCCAGAATGATGATTTGCTCAACATTCAGACCCTTCACCGCAAACTCGATGTCCGCACGGATTCCCGGCATCTCCGCGCCATTGCGATATGGGGGCACCAGGTTCGCCACATTGCGGACCACGAAGATGTCGCCTGGCCCCGCGCCCATCAGCATCCCGGGATCGGCCCGCGAATCACAGCACGAAATCACCAGCGCACGCGGGTTTTGCCCCTGCCGCAGCCGCGAAAACACGCTGTCGTCACCGGCAAAGTACTTCTCTTGAAACCGTTCGAATCCCGCCAGAAATGTCGAAATGTCAGCCACAATCGTCCTCGCCAAAACTGCGTTGCAACACCGCCCTTCTAGCATCGCATGAACCTGCCTCTCCCAGCTTGCGCGATGCCTTGGCAACACAGACCACCTGCGCCCTCCCGGTCATTTATCATCGAAGTCGATGGATTCCTCCGTAAGATCCCTGTTAGCCTCCGGCGTCACGCTCACCGACGCAGCCCTCGAACGGCTCCTCCCCTCGCCCGGCACACTGCCTCATTCCATCCATCGCGCGATGCGCCACAGCGTCTTCGCCGGAGGCAAGCGCCTGCGGCCGATCCTGTGCATGGAGGCGGCGCGCATGGTCGCCGGAGACGGCGATCTTCCCGAAGGCGTTGCTGACCTCGGCGCGGCTCTGGAGATGCTTCACACCTATTCGCTCATCCACGACGACCTGCCCGCGATCGACAATGATGACCTCAGGCGCGGTAAGCCCACCTGCCACGTAGCGTTCGGAGAAGCAATCGCCATCCTCGCCGGCGACGCATTGCAGACGCTGGCCTTTCAGACCATCGCCCAACTCCCCGCCCCCCCGTCGGCTGTCGTCGCCATCCTGCGCGAAGTCTCGGTCGCGGTCGGCACCGGCATCGGCCGCTTGGGTGACCTCGACACCGGTCTCGCTCCCGGCATGATCGGAGGCCAGGTCGTCGACATCGAATCCGAAGGTGTCACGCCAACCGCCGACTTGGTCGAAACCATCCACCGCGCCAAGACCGGCGCTCTCATCACTACCAGCATCGTCGCTGGCGCGCTCTACGGCTCGTCCCGCCACGCCATGCCCGGCAGCAACCTCGCGCGAATTCGGGAGTTCGGCGAGAAGGCCGGCCTCGCCTTCCAAATCGTCGACGACATCCTCGACATGACGCAGTCTTCCGAAGAACTCGGCAAGACTGCAGGCAAAGATACCGCAAGCATCAAAGCCACTTGGCCCGCCGTCTACGGCATCGAGCAGTCACGCCGAGACGCCGATCAACTCATTGCAGACGCTTTCGCAGCCGTCGAACCATTCGGCGCCGCGGCCAGCCCCCTCAAGTCCCTCGCCCAGTACCTGACAACCCGCACCCACTAATCCCTCATAAGTAGGCGGGACGAGGAGAACCGTCCCGCCTACTGCGAGGCTCGTACTTTAATGCTTGTCATCGCTGGGATACACAGGCGGAGCCGGCGGTCCACCCTGTGCCGCCACGGCCACGCTAGGCGCATTAATGAGAGCCGCCTGCAACGAGTACGCCGTAAGTCCGGGTCCCGGAGCGAGGAACGGCGTCAGGGCAACCACCGCGGAGTGCTTCCCGTTGTAGACCGAGGTCAGCCCGTCCGTCTGCTCATAGTTCAAGTTGTTTGCCGGGTTCGTATTTGAAACCACTCTGCCCAGAACGCGATGTTCTGCCTCAACGCCCATGATCGAGGCTGCCACCTGCGCAAAATACTCCAGCGTCCGTGCCGAATACGGATTTCCTTTAGAGTCGCGCTGACGGCCCCGGTTCATCTTGGAGTCAACAGCCATTTGGGCAAATTCGATGGTGGCATTCAGGTACGCGCCAATAAACGCATTCTCAAGCGCGTCAAGAACTCCAGTAAATGATGCAAGCGTGTCGAATGTTCCCGTGGGCAGATAGAACGTCTGGACCGGGTCACCAGCCGACGATGTTCCGCCGATCAGACTGCGCAGGAGATTGGCGTGCGTAATTTCCTCGCTGAGAGCAGCACGAAAATAGTCGACGTTTCCGAAATTTCCGCTTGCGGTCACGTTGGTTGCGCTCCCTCCCGGGCCCGCCAGGTTCGGATCCATGATGACTTTCCCTACGAGCCCGTTGTAGTAGAAGGTTGACGCCAGATCCTCCGCGATCAGAGCAGCTGTGAAAATCTCCTGCGCCGTGTCGCCACTCAGGTCGTCGCGGTCGTCGCGGTCGTCTGAGTCAGCGCGAAGCGGCGTTCCTGGAAGAAATGCGGCAGCGGTCGCACTCAATCCAAAGAGGCCAGCACGGGTTACGAAGGAACGGCGAGTTAACAGAGCTTCTTGGGGCGACACAGACTTCTTTTCATGCATACAAGGGCCCTCCTGAGGCCCTGCTTGTCGGATCGCAAAACATTACTTGGATTGGGCCCATGATTCCGTACGGGAGAACGCTGCCGCAATACTGCATAATCCTGGCTTGAGGCGGAGCCGTCCGGGTCGTTTCGTGAACTCTTTACGTCCTGAGCTGAAAAGCGGATTGGTGGCTGAACAATATTTTTTTTGCAAACCCCTCGATGACTCCGGTCACGATCTGTCCCATACACCGCGACCAGCCGTATTCGGCGGCTGACATCCAAGAATTTCCTGGAAATTCAGGAAAGAGGTAATATCCGTTATGGAATCCGCAACCACTGCGATCTCCAAGCATGCGCGTGCTGTTTCCAGCGGCCACTTGCGCCTCCTTCTGGAGTTGGCAGTCGGATACGCCCTGATTCTCATCGTGATCTGGACCCCGCGTCCATGGCAGCGGATCCTATATTTCGTCGCAGCCGCCTTCATCATCGTCGCGACGCGGGTTTCGTTCCCCGGTGTGAAGGCGATGGGACTCAGCCCACGAAACTTCTTCCGCTCTGCCTGGGTAGTCGCCGCCGCCCTGCTCACGGCCGCAATCTCAATCACGGTTGCTTACAAAATGCACAGCCTGCACGGACCCACCACCCCTTCCATGTTCCTCAAGCGATACGCGGGCTATATGATTTTCGCCTGCGTGCAACAGGCGCTACTGCAGGACTTCTTCCTTCTGCGTTTATTGCGGATCATGCGAAGCCCGCAAACCGCCGCGGTTGCCGCGGCAGCGATCTTCTCCCTTGCCCACCTGCCCAATCCCATCCTTATGGTGGTCACCTTTATATGGGGACTTACGGCATGCCTGCTGTTTCTGCGATATCGCAACCTGTACGTGCTTGCCGTAGCTCACGCGATCCTGGGCGTCACCTTGCCAATGTCCGTACCCGGTCCCGTAATCCGCAACATGCGTGTCGGCCTCGGATACCTCACCTACAATCCGCACCACCTTCATCTGCGCGGCCAATAAGACCACGCCACGTTCCCACATACATGCATGATTGTCGCGGACCCGATGCCAAGGCACCGCTCAATCCGCCAGCGAAGCCAGCGCACGCTCCAGCCTTACACCTCGCGAAGCCTTCAACAGGACCGCATCTCCTGGCCTCAGATTCTCCTTTAACCACGCGCCAGCCTCCTCGGGCGTCGCCACGAAAATCGCTTTGCCGCCGCCCTGCTGCGCGCCATCGACCAGCGTCCGGGCTAGTCCGCGTACGCCGATAATCAGGTCCACTCCGCAAGCAGCGATACGCTCTCCGCAAGCCCGGTGCAGCGCCTCGCCATCCGGCCCGAGTTCCAGCATCTCGCCGGCGACCACAATATGCCGCCCATCTGTTCCAACCGGCATCGCAAGCAGCGCGTCCACCATGGCATCCAGCGCGCGCGGATTGGAGTTGTAGCTATCGTTGATTACCGTCGCGCCGCGCCACTCCGAAATCTCGCCGCGCTTATCCCCGGCCCGCATCTCGCCAAGCGCCGCAGCGCACTCCGCGAGCGTTATTCCGCTGCACAACCCGACGGCAATAGCAGCCAGCGCATTATGAACATTGTGACGGCCAAGCAGGTGAAGCTGCACGCTCGCCCGCTCGCCCTTCGCCGTAACCGTAAAAATGACGCCCTCCGCGCCAACCTCGGCAATTTGCTCCGCTCGCACCGCAGCACACTCACCGGTCCCGTAGAAGATTGCCCGATCGCCCATGCCTTCGCCGAACTTCGCGACAAGCTCATCGTCGCAGTTCAACACCGCAATACCATCTGCCGGAAGCGCTTCGACGAGTTCGTACTTCGCCCGCGCAATCCCCGCAATGCCGTCCGGGAAAAATTCGAGATGCACAGGCGCAACGTTCGAAACCACCGCCCAGTTTGGCTCGGCAATCTTCGCCAACGCCGCAATCTCGCCAGCGTGATTCATGCCCATCTCAATCACGGCAACGTCGTCTTCAGGCTCCAGCCGAAGCAATTGCAGCGGAAGCCCGAACCCGTTGTTCAGGTTGCCTTGCGACTTCAGCACGCGGAACTGCGCGCCCAGCACCTGCGCCACCGCTTCCTTGGTTGTCGTCTTTCCCGCAGAACCTGTAACGCCGACAACCCGCTTGCCCCAGCTTCGCCGGACCGCATGCGCTAACTGCTGTAGGCTATCCAGCACGCCGCATCCATCGTGATCGGGCACGCGCAACAGCTTGCACGAGTCGATCGTATCGGCCCCGAGCCACCGCATACTCACTACGGCCGCCGCGGCTCCATTGGCCAAGGCTGCTTCGACGTAGTCGTGCCCATCCAGCCGCTCGCCCGTGACGGCAAAAAACAACTCATCGACCGCGATGGTCCGCGAGTCGATCGAGTACCCAGTCACCTCGGTCTTGGTAGTGAAATCCCCCTCAGCGTGAATCCAGTCAGCCACCTGGCCCAGCGTCAGCTTCATTGCGATACCTCTTTCAATGCGGCAGAGGCAACTTCAACGTCATAAAACGGTACGATGCGATCGCGCAGAATCTGGACCTTCTCGTGCCCTTTACCGGCGAGCAGAACAATATCTCCAGGTCGAGCAGCACGGATCGCCAGAGCAATCGCAGCAGCGCGGTCAGGCTCGACGATGCACTCAGTTGTCGTCTCGCGAATGCCTGCGAGAGCTTCTTCGATGATCGCCATCGGATCTTCGCTCCGCGGATTATCGCTGGTAACCACCACAAGATCGCTTCCCTTCGCAGCCGCCCTGCCCATCCGAGGACGTTTGGTGCGGTCACGGTCGCCGCCACACCCAAACAGTGTGATGAGGCGGCCGCCGACCTCTCCGACGAGTTCGCGCGCCAGCGAAATTAGGTTAAGCAGCGCATCATCGGTGTGAGCGTAGTCGACGACGACTGTTAAACCAGCCGCCGAAGAGCCAGGAACTACCTGAAATCTTCCCGGCACAGCGTTGAGGTGCGGCACAGCAGCAGCGACTTGGTCAAGCGTCAATCCCCGTGCCAGCGCAGCGCACATGGCAGCCAGCAGATTCGATACGTTGACCCGCCCGATCAGCGGCGATTTGATAACCACCCTGTTCGAGGGCGTCTCGAAATCGAAACTTGTCCCTCCAGGCATATAGCTCAGGTTGGATGCACTGTAGAACGCCTCCCGGGGGTTGATTCCATAAGTGATCAATTCAGCGTTTGGACAGGCTTTCGACATTCCAGGGCCGAACGGATCGTCCAGGTTGACGACCGCGACTCGTGGAGGGGGCGCCCCAACGCCTTCGAACAAGCGGACCTTTGCCTCAAAATATCGTGCCATCGTCCCGTGATAATCCAGATGATCTTGCGTCAAATTCGTAAAGATCCCGACATCGACCGGTATTCCCCAAACTCGCTCCTGATCGAGCGCGTGCGAACTCATCTCCATCACTGCCTCGGTCGCCCCCGCTGCAACCCCGTCTGCAAATATCTTCAGAAGATCCGAAGCCTCCGGCGTCGTATGCTCGCTTGAACGCACTTCGTCGCCGATGTGTATCTCAATCGTAGCAATCAGCACGCACTTGCGCCCTACGCTGCACAGCATCTGCTCCAGCAAATACGCCGTTGTGGTCTTACCGTTGGTGCCCGTTACCGCACTGACCGCTAACTTTCGTTCAGGATGCCCGAGCACCGCCGCGCTCAACTCAGCCAGCGCACGACGGCCGCGCTCCACCTGCGCCGCCGCAATCTCAGCGTGTTCCCTTCGCACCCTCTCGTATGCCTCGCACGAGTCCGTCACAACCGCCGCCGCCCCTTGCGCAATGGCCGCATCGATAAAGCGATTTCCGTCCGTGGTGCCCCCACGCATGGCAACAAATGCAGCACCTGGACGCACTCGGCGCGAGTCATACTCGACGCTGACAATATCTTTCGCGACGCCTGCGCTCTCGATTACCGACACTTCCTTGAGCGCTTCGACCCAATCCATGAATTCGATTCTATGTCCGCGAAGGAATGTGTTGAGCCGGCTACCGTGCGAAGCGCACAACAACCTGAGTGCCGAGTGGTACCCGAGTTCCAGCCGGAGGCACCTGCTCCCGTGCAATGCCGCTGCCTAGGGGCTCAACCCTTAGCCCAAGCCCTGAAGCTGTCTCGATCACCTTGCGCAGCGCATCGCCTGCAAAAGCCGGGACCGCAACACGCTGCCCTGCATTCACCACGACCGCTCCATTGCCACGCGGTTGACCCTGTAGCGCCACCAGCGGGGCATGGAATAACGCGGACTCGCCTTGTACATTCCCTTGCGCAACGGAACTTGAGCCGCCATTTGCCTGGAACGATGCGACAACCTTAGCCGGAAGCATGTCCCGAACGTGCGATGGCTTAACTC
>JALYIG010000327.1 GCA_030775885.1 Acidobacteriota bacterium
GATGCGGACTATGCCGGGGACGGGCGAGTCGGGGCCGGCAGCGACGGGGATGACCGCGTGGGCCATCTTGACGCGGGTGTCGGTGGTCATGATGGCGCGGGCGAAGGACTCGGCGTGCGCGGCGGTATTTCCCGCAGCGGCTTTGAGTGCGGGCATGGCGGCGACGACTTTTTCCGCGGGAAATGGGACGCCGATGATGCCGGTGGAGGATGGGATGACCTCGTCGAAGATGCAGCCGAAGGCCTGTGCGGCGGCAACGCAGGTAGAGATGCAGCCATCGATGCCGGGCTGGCCGGTGGCGCAGTTGGCGTTGCCGGCATTGACTAGGACGGCTCCGACTCGGCTTCCGGTGGCGAGGAGATTGCGGCGGCCGACTATGACCGGCGCGGCTACGACTCGATTGGTGGTGTACATGGCCGCGGCGACTGCGGTGCTTTGAGCGACGGCGATGGCGAGGTCGGGATTGCCGCTGGCCTTGATTCCGGCGCGGGCTGCTCCCCAGAGAAAACCGGCGGGGAGAGCGCCGGGTGCAAGTGGTTCTTCAGGCTTCATGTATGCAACTTTACCAAGTTTGGGGTCCGGAAGTTGCCCTCCGCGGCTGAAGCCGCGCTATGGCTAACCGTTTTCGGCACGGATGAATCCGTGCCCCTTAACGAGACGGACTCTATCCAGCCCCAGAAGCGAGGGTTGTCCCGTAAAACGGCCTGCATGCAGCGGCGGGTGACACAAAGGTGGTAGACGGCGGCACCTATAGGTGGGTTCCGCGACGGGGCCGCGGGTGGAACACTTGTCAGGCGTGAAGGAACGTCGAGGTTTGGCCGTTCCTATTTCTTACATCCGTCATGTGCGTTTGTAACTTCTGTCCTTGCGGTTTCTGACCGACGACATTTCTTGATCCTCACTGGCCGTAACGAAGAAAGATATTGATGTCCTTCCTGGCAAACGACGCGGCGGTTTATCAGCATGTGAAGCCGACGCCGGCGGAGCGCTTGAAGGCGCATTTGCAGATCATGCGGCTGGACCACTCGATCAAGAACATCTTTGTGATTCCTGGGATTATCGTACCGCTGAGCATTCTGCGGACTCCGCTGCTTTCGCCTACGCTCGACCGGAATATTGGCATCGGGTTTCTTGCGACGACGCTGATTGCATGCAGCAACTACGTGCTGAATGAAGTGCTGGACGCGCCTTTCGACCGGCTGCATCCGAAGAAGATGAACCGGCCTGCAGCGCAGGGTCTGGTGAATGTGCCGCTGGCTTACGTGCAGTGGGTGGCGATGATGGTCGCGGGAATTGCGCTGGCGCTGTTGGTGTCGAAGGCATTCGCGTGTACGGCGTTTGCGCTGTGGGTGATGGGGTGCGTTTACAACATCTCTCCGTTCCGCACCAAAGACAAGATGTACCTGGACGTGCTGTCTGAGAGCGTAAACAACCCGCTGCGAATGCTGCTGGGATGGTTTATGGTGACGGCGGTGCTGGTGCCTCCGGCGTCGCTGCTGATCTGCTACTGGATGACGGGCTGCTACCTGATGGCGCTGAAGCGGTTCAGCGAATTCCGCGAGATCGGGGATGCCCAGATCGCGGGGGCGTATCGGCGGTCGTTCCGGTACTACAACGAGGTATCGCTGCTGAGCTCGGTGACATTTTATGCGGCGGCGGCGATGCTGTTCTTCGGGGCGTTCATTATTCGTTACCGGATTGAGTTGGTGCTGGTGTTTCCGCTGGTGGCGCTGCTGATGTCGACTTACTTCAAGCTGGCGTTTGAGGCGAACAGCGCGGTGCAGAATCCTGAGAAGCTTTACCGGGAGCCGATGTTGATGGCGCAGGCGGGGCTGGTTTCGGTGGGGATGATTGTGCTGTTGTATGTGAACATTCCTGCTATCGGGCGAATGTTTATGCCGACGCTGCCTTCGGCGCTGGGGCACTGAGGCGGTTCGAGGTTCGAGGTTCGAGGAGTTGGACTGGCCGATGCGGATGGCCTGGGCGGGGCTCGGTAACACGCCAGTGCACACACAGTGTGGGTTAACGCATGAGGCTGAAGTTGGCAGCTCGAGTCTTCAATGACTTACGCCCTCTCGTACCCCATAACGCTGAAGTTTAATACCCCATAAGGCTGAAATTCCACCGGGTATTCACGCATAAGGCTGAAGTTCCACCAAACAGTGGGAGATCGGCAAGAGAATTGATGCTGTAAACGTGAAAAATAGGATGGATGCAAGGTGTGGCAGTCTATGCTCGATGCCACCCGCACCCGGCTAGGGTCGTCGCAAAGCACCCAGGCCATTTGGCAGTAGCCTTCAGCCGAGCTTGGCGGACGCCGTCCTTTCAAATCAAACGCGGCAAGCTGCTGCCGAAGAGCAAGGTATCCGGTAGGAGATCGCGGCGAGGATGAAAAGACCGTCCGACCACAATGAGCAGGAGTCTCAGCAGGCAGAGCATCAGGTCAGTTTGACACGAAAAGCAGGCGAAACTCCTAGCTCTATATTTGACTGATTCAACAGCGCTGGATTTGCGCGTATTCGGGCGGGGTGCTCACCGTCGGTGGCCTGTCGCTTACCTTTGCAGGTCGCCGTTCTCTGGAATTCCGGGTTCGTCGAGGAGCTGAATACTCGTGGCCGGAGCTCCTCAGGCCGCCCATCGGCATCGGGACTGAGATGTCGTAGGTTCCCGTGAGCCCCTTCTTATCCACAACAGTGTTGTGAAGTGCCTGAGATAGATTGCCTACAAAACGTGACAACGTGATGCCCTGCCCCGTGAACATTCCATCTGTTATCAGAACCACACCGGCACCGGCGGGACCGGTTGGCTGCTGAACCCCGCCCGAATAGGTGTCGCGGGGCTTCGCTTCCTTCAGCTTCGAGCCGCCCTTCGCGATGGTCAACTCATAGATTGGCACCTCTTTCGTCTCGGTATGGACCACGAGCTTGAAGCAATCCGACAAGAGCGATTGCATCATCAGTCTTCGCTGCGACGACTTGAGCCGAAGCAGACCCGATTCGTCGGCGGCGACCACCTTTGCCTCAACATCGTATCCGGAAGAATCGGACCAGCCCGGTCCTCCCGAGATCAGATCCCCTCTTATTCCATACGCACTGGAAATCATATCTTTCGCCGTGGCGTTGACGAAGGAGATGCCATCGTCCGATGGCACTTCCCAATTCTTTCGATGGCCATCTTTACTGGGTCTTATCGAGACTGCATCGAATGACGAGGGCTTGGCAGAGGGGCCTGGCCAGCCATCTGCGACCCCACGGCGGTCGGCACGGCAGTTGCCTGAGCACCGGCGCTCGATACAGCAACGGCCACCAGCGTGGCACCGACCCACAAGAATCTTCGACCCGAGTTTAGTTTTTGCAACGTAAGTTCGCACAAGCGCAATGCCATCCTTTCATTTCTGTCAGTCTTCCCTTTAGATCAACACCCTTACTCAATCTCGAAGTCAACCGCGATATTTAACGCCACCGTCACGGACTTTCCCCGATCCATTGCCGGTTTGAACTTGTACTCCTTTACAGCCGCGATCGCATTTTCATCCAGACGCATGCCAATCCCGTGAAGCAACTGCACGTGCGTGGGGTTTCCATTTTCATCCACCCAAATACCGACAACGACTCTGCCCGTGAGTTTCGCTTTGCGTGCCTCCTCGGAGAACTCCGGCTTTTCCTCATGGATGACCACCGGCATACTCACCGCACCGCCGACTTGCCTTAGTCCGCCACCATAGTTCCCACCCGAACCAGATCCTATCCCCGAGCCCTTACCCGCGCCGACTCCCGTGCCGCTCCCATTTCCCATCGACGCGTCCACGATCGGTGAGTTGGGCATGCCCAAGTTCGGCAACGCTGAACTCGCCATTTTCAGATCGTTCTGCACCTCAATCGTCGGTTCCGGCATCCGAATCTTTGGCTGTTCCATTGGAGGAGCCTTCGGCGGCGTGATCTGTGTTTCGGCAAACTTGGGCAGGTGTCCCTTGGTTACAGGTGTGGGTCCGTGCTCTCCGCCTCCGCCGCCCATCACCGTAGCTTTCTGTAGAGCGACCAGCAGAGGTGGAGAAGTCAACTTCCTCATTACCTCCGTCCTCGGTGCACTGTACTTTCCCACTTTGTGTCGCGCAAACCACAAGAAAACCATTATCAGCAGTCCGTACATAACGACTGCGGCTGCTGTTGCTTTGGGGTCTTGCTTGGTGACCATACGGTCAACGATCGCGATCGGCTTCGACTCCAACGACAGCGGAGAATGTCTTACCGGCAACAGAACATCTCGCAGGTTGCTCCACAAAGAGGCGAGTACCGCCCTGTTCGTCGAGAATCATTGCAACTCCAGTCACCGATGAGTCGATCCCCGCTCTCAAGGCTGGCCGTTCTCTGGGTGGCTCTTCAGACATTGTTATGTGCGCCATGTTCTGTGCATCATCAGCAGAGTTTAGGTACCGGCCATCCGTCCCTTCGGAAGTTAGTGCATCCGCCCAGCCTCTCCGTAGCAGGCGAAAGCGGAGAGTGGGACAGAAAGCAACGACGTGGAGAGGAAACGTTGTTCTCGTACATCTGTACTGTTTGCATAACCGACCTCTACGACTAGTACGCAGTGTTTGGTCGCCGAGGATCAGCTCTTTTCGCGCGCGAGCCTAACGATACGATAGAATTCGTCCCTAACTCGCCTAAGTGGCCGTGATCTGTATCGCCTGTAAAATCGCCTTTTCAGTAAAGACTCCTCGGGATGGGGCGCCGCCCTGCGCATTTATCGATACCCCGTTTTCACGCACATCAGAGCGCAGCCTAGCGGGCCCGTCCCGTCGATAACTCAGGCCATGCGGACGACTGGTCGACAAACCGTTGCAGTGAATGAGGGTTACGAAATACGTGGAGTTGTTCCAAGACTGCCATCGAACCTCGTCGCGATGTGTGGTGGAGATGAGCGAGCTTGCAAGCTGGTTCGAGAGTTGTTGCGGGCATTGGGCGGATCACTGATCGCAGTCGGTGCGGCAATGGCATTCCTGATCAGCCAATTGGGGGTTCAGGATCGGCGACAGACACTTATGCTTGTGCTCTTATTGGTAATGCCGTCCGAGGGAATCAACTCGCTGAGCATGTATAGAGTTGGCTCTCCCTTCCTTGTACCTCTGGCTTTTACTTTCCTTACGTTACTGGGTGTGCTCTTTGCATGGCCGGGACTCTTCTACTAGAGCGCCCTTCCGGTAGCCGACGGCGCAGGAAATCGGTACCATCTCCAACTGGAATCGAACTTGCTCAAAACGTGGGCGGTCTCAACCGGTCGGTGCAACACCATCTG
>JALYIG010000328.1 GCA_030775885.1 Acidobacteriota bacterium
CCGGAGTAGCAGCGGGCTTCAGCCCGCGGTAAAGCAGTAAAGAAGGAAGAAGCGCTTTAGCGCTGGGTCTGCATCTACGCCGTTCCCGTTCCACTATCTCTTGTCAATGAAGAACCACTACGCTGGAAATGCCCTGCACCACATTTGGTGCTCCTTTTGCACAGCCCCGCGCCAAAAGAGTGTTACGGTAGTCAAAACTTTCGAGTCATCCCGATCGCTTGACGTACCGTCTACACTATTAACAGTGCAATGGGTGATCTGTACGCCGGACCTCAATCTCCGGTGACACCTGAAGGGTCTCTCCGCTATCACCGGGCAGAGACGGGCTGGATGAATGGTGCTGCATCACGGCCCCTGAAGTCGCAGGGCAGGTGCAGTGGCCGGCTTGAAGGGGGAACATGTTCGAACGCTATACGGAGAAGGCGCGGAGGGTAATTTTCTTTGCCCGCTACGAGGCCAGTCAGTTTGGGTCACCTTACATCGAGACCGAGCACTTGCTGCTTGGGTTACTGCGGGAGGACAAGGCACTTACGAACCGCTTTTTGCGGTCGCATGCGTCAGTGGAATCGATACGAAAACAAATTGAAGGCCATACGACGATTCGGGAGAAGGTGTCGACTTCGGTCGATTTGCCGCTTTCGAATGAGTGCAAGCGGGTGCTTGCATATGCGGCCGAAGAGGCTGAGCGGCTTTCGCACAAACATATAGGTACGGAGCATTTGCTGCTGGGATTACTGCGGGAAGAGAAGTGCTTTGCGGCGGAGATTCTGACGGAGCGCGGGCTGCGTTTGCCGGTGATTCGCGAGGAACTACAGCGAACGACGCAGGAGAAGGCTCCCCAACAGCAGGGCGGCGGCAAGGGTCAGCGTGGGGAACAATCGATGCTGGCTGAATTTTCGCGCGACCTGACGCAGTCTGCGATGGATCAGCAGCTTGATCCGCTGGTTGGACGGGACAACGAAGTCGACCGCGTGATCCAGATTCTGTGCCGGCGTACGAAGAACAATCCGGTGCTGATTGGCGAGCCTGGCGTGGGCAAGACTGCAATTGTTGAAGGACTTGCGCAGAAGATTGCGGATGGCGAAGTGCCTTCGTTCCTGGCGGACAAAAGAGTATTGGCGCTGGATCTTTCGCTGATTGTGGCGGGAACCAAGTATCGCGGCCAGTTTGAAGAGCGTCTGAAGACGATCATGAAGGAACTGATGGAGAATCAGAACTCCATCGTGTTCATCGATGAGCTGCATACACTGGTTGGTGCTGGGTCGGCGGAGGGTTCGCTGGATGCTGCGAACATTCTGAAGCCGGCGCTTAGCCGAGGCGAGATTCAGTGCATCGGCGCTACGACTCCGGCAGAGTATCGCAAGTCGATTGAGAAGGACCGGTCGCTGGAGCGGCGCTTCCAGGCTGTGAAGGTGCCTCCTCCGAATGAAGAGGATGCGATCAAGATCATCATGGGGATCAAGGATAAGTACGAGAAGTTCCACGCGGTCTCGTACACGGACGATGCGATCAATTTTTCGGTGTCGCATTCGAGCCGGTATATTCCGGACCGGTTTCTTCCGGACAAGGCGATCGATTTGATCGACGAGGCGGGAGCGCGGGTGAAGTTGCGGCAGACTTCCCTGCCCGAAGAGCTGACCGAAGTGCAGAAGCGGATCAAGTTCATCGTCCACCGGATGGAGAACGCTATTGCGAATCACGAGTTCGAGAAGGCACGGTTCTACTCGGACGAGGAGCGCAAGGAGCGCGAGAACCTGCGGGCGCTGCGGGATAAATATCACCTGGATGATTCGAGCGCGGGGATTGTGACTCGCGAGGACATTGAGGACGTGGTGAGCCGCTGGACTGGCGTGCCAATTACTTCGATCAAGGAAGAAGAGACGCAGAAGCTGCTGCGCGTGGAAGAAGAGCTACACAAGCGCGTGATCTCGCAGGAGAAGGCGATTTCGGCGCTGGCACGGGCGATTCGTCGTTCGCGAGCTGGATTGAAGAATCCGGCGCGGCCGATTGGCAGCTTCCTGTTCCTGGGACCGACGGGCGTGGGCAAGACGGAGATGGCGCGTACGCTGGCGCAATTCCTGTTCGGAAGCGAGAAGAGTCTGATCCGGTTCGACATGTCGGAGTTCATGGAGAAACATTCCGTGAGCAAGCTGATCGGTTCGCCTCCGGGATATGTGGGCTACGAAGAGGGTGGTCAGTTGACCGAGCGCGTGAAGCGGTCGCCTTACTCCGTGGTGCTTCTGGATGAGATCGAGAAGGCGCATCCGGATGTCTTCAACCTGCTGCTCCAGGTGTTTGAGGACGGGCAATTGACGGATGGGCTGGGCAACACGGTGGACTTCAAGAACACGATCATCGTGATGACGTCGAACATTGGGGCAAAGCATCTGCAGAAGCAGCAGGGGCTAGGGTTCCAGTCGAGCGACGGCAACATGGTGCTGGACAAGATGGAAGAACTGGTGCGCGGCGAGGTGAAGAAAACCTTCAATCCGGAGTTCCTGAACCGGGTGGACGAGATCATCATCTTCACGTCGCTATCGAACTCTGACCTGATGCAGATTATGGAACTGCTGGTGCAGCAGTTGAATGTCAACCTGGTACACAAGGCGATCACGCTTTCGGTGACCGACGATGCCAAGCAATGGATCCTGGAGAAGACGGCTACGGAGCGTTCGTATGGGGCTCGTCCCCTGCGGCGCGCGCTGCAGCGGTTCATCGAAGATCCGCTGTCCGAGGCGCTGATTGCTGGCGGCATTGCCGTTCGGCCGGCGTTTCTTGAGGTGTATATGGAAAACAATCAGCTGTTCTATCGATCGATTTCCGCGGACGGTGCGGATGGCGACGAGAAGGTGAATGGATTGGCGCTGACGGCGGTCTAGGTACAGTTGTTGGTTGTTCGTTGTTGGTTGAAAGACAAGTGCCCCGGTGATGAGCCGGGGCGCTTTGTTTTGGGGTATTGTGGTGGGCGGAGGATTTTGGCCATGGATGCGGTGAATCGGCGGGATTTTACGGGAATGATGGCGGCCGTACTGGGAGCGATGGCGATGACGGCGGCGAAGGCTGAGGGGCAGAGTGCTGGGGCTGCCGCTGCGGACGCGAATGCGGGTGTTACGGCGGCGCGGCCAATGAATACGATGAAGACGCTGGCTTCGGGGGTATTCAAACCACAGGCTGGCAAGGGAATGGTGGGCGGGCATGAGTCGCATCAGTTTCTCTCTGGCATGCTGACCGCGGGAAATATCCGGCTGGAGATGCATGAGTCGGTGCAGTCGCCGGGCGCTCCGCATGAGGCGGTGGGGACGCACAAGCACAGCGAAATTTGGCTGGTGCAGCGGGGGACGGCGACGCTCTATTTGAATGGAACGGAACATACGATGGAGGCTGGCGACGTGGGGCTTTGCTGCGCTGGGGACGAGCACTGGATCGCGAATAAAGGGACAACGGAGCTGGCTTATTTTGTGGTGACGGTGGGGCCGCCGGAATAGCTGGCGGTGATCAGTGGGCTGTGATGCAGTGTGTTGTCCTCGAAGATCGGGACATCGAGAGAAACCTTGAAGATGTCGTTCAAAGGGCTAGCCGACCATTGCTCAACGATTCAGGTTAATGTTCGAACTCCGGAGGCCGGGATGGGTTTGGCGCGGCGAATGCTCCTGATGCTCGCAGTCCTGGCAACCTCGGTGGCTGCGCAGCAGATGCATGACCACCCGGCGCCCGAAAAGTTGGGCGACGTCTCATTCCCGATCTCCTGCAAGCCCGCGACACAGCCGGAGTTCAACCGCGGAGTCGCGTTGCTGCACTCCTTCGCATACACTCCCGCGGAGGAGGCCTTCCGGCACTTGGCGGAGCAGGATCCCGACTGCGCAATGGCCCACTGGGGCATTGCCATGACGTACTTTCATGAACTCTGGGAGCCGCCACTTCCGGCTGCCACGCTGGAGTTGGGGCTCAGTGAAATTCAGCGGGCCAAACGCGGGAGCGAGGCCTCCAAACGAGAGCGTGAGTGGATTCACGCTCTGGGTCTCGTTTATGAGAACTTCGCGACCGTACCATACGCCACGCGAACCTCGAACTACGAACGGGCGATGAGCACGCTGGCCGAAGAAAACCGCAACGATGTCGAGGCCCAGATCTTTTACGCCCTTGCGCTGCTGAATAATGCCTCTCCGTTTGACAGCACCCATAGCCGGCAGAAGCGAGCCGCTGCACTCCTGGAGCCGCTGTTTGCGGCGTACCCGGAGCATCCTGGAATTCCGCATTATTTGATCCACGCTTACGACAACGCGGAGCTTGCCCCGCGAGGCCTCACGGCAGCCCGGAGCTACGCAAAGATTGCGCCGTCCGCACCTCACGCGTTGCACATGCCTTCCCATATCTTCACGCGGCTGGGCCTGTGGCAGGATTCAATCGCCAGCAACATCGCAGCGCGCGAAGCGGCCCGTCGCCAGCACGACGCTGGCGAAGAGTTGCACGCGATGGACTATCTAGTCTACGCGTACCTGCAAAGCGGACTCGATGCCGATGCCGCCCGGGTGATCGAAGAACTCCGCAGCATGCCGCAGGCGAAGAAGGATGACTTCAAGATTGGCTATGCCTCGACTGCGATGCCGGTCCGCTATGCAGTGGAACGCCGCCAGTGGGCGGAGGCCGCAAACATTTCGTCGCCGCCCGCAATCGCGCTGCCGCAGGTGATCGCGATTGCAGTCTGGGCGCGGGGGATCGGACTCTCGCGCAGCGGACGCGCCACGGCGGCACATGAGCCCGTCGAACATCTCCAGCAGATTGAAGCCCAACTTCGCGCCGCAGGCAATGAGTATTGGGCGGACCAAGCGAAGATCATGACACGAGAAGTGATGGCGTGGACGGCTCAGGCGAGCCATAAGCCCGAAGAAGCCGTCACGCTGATGCGAGCGGCAGCTGCGGAAGAGGATGCGCTGGAAAAGCTCCCGGTGACTCCAGGACCCGTGGTTCCCGCCCGCGAGCAGCTTGGGGATCTGTTACTGGAGCAAGACCAACCAGATTTGGCGTTCAAAGAGTTTCAGACCGCGCTCATCAGTGCTCCTGGACGACGCGGAGCCTTGGGTGGAGCGGCTGAGGCTGCCCGACGCTCCAATCGCTGACAGATCGTGAACACGAACCACTCCCCGGGGCAGGCACAGCTCTACCTTCGATTGATTGCTCTTGTACTTTTATGCCATGTCGATGGATGTGCGTAAGCCCGTGGATTGCGGAGATATGGGGCTTTGCTGTGCTGGGGACGAGCACTCGATCGCGGACAAATGGCGCCTTGGAGTTGGCTTATTTATGGTCACCGTGGGTCGCCGGAGTAGGACAAAGTGCAAAGGCAAAATGCGGGGATTCTTCGCTGCACTCAGAATGACAGTAAAAAATTCAATGACAGTGATAAACGAAACGCCCCGGACTATGCCGGGGCGTTTGCTTTTGCGGGGTCATTTGCATTTGCGGGGTGGAAAAATTTACATCAATGACTGAACGGATTTGACGGCTCCGGTGGCAGCGTCGGTAACTTTGTCTACGACGTCATTGACCTGACCCTTGGTGCGCTTGATGGTCTTCTCAGCTTCTTTGCTGAGGTATTCGGCTTGTTCCTTCAGGTAGGCGGCTGCGTCCTCAAGGTAGTCGACACCATCGTCGATGTTCTTGCGAAGCTGGCGGCGGGTTTTGACGCCCGGTTGCGGAGCATAGAGAAGAGCGACGGCGGCTCCTGCCGACACGCCCAATCCAAAGGCTATCCAGACACTTTTTGCGCTCATTACTGTCTCCTTCGCAGGCGAATTGTATCGCTTTCTGAATTAGACACCCGGGTGGGCTAAATGGTTGTTTAAATTCAGAATATGTCCGATTACCGCAGGCCGGCTAGTTCGCGGGCGCGCACGAAGACGCGTGCAAACATCGTTCGATTCAGGCGGCCGGTGTTGGTATTTCGCAGCGAGGGGTGGTAGCTGCCGAGCAGGATAAGGCCGTTGGGCAGCGCGTACTCGGCGCCGTGGGTGAAGGTGTAGTCGGAGCGGCGGGCGATGACGCCGAGGCCCAGCAGGTGGGCGAGATAGCCGTCCCATGCGATTTTGCCGAGACAGACAACGACGCGCACGCGGGGGAGCGCGCCAATCTCGGCGGCGAGGTGGACGCTGCAGTTGCGGATCTCCTGGGGCGTGGGCTTGTCGCCGGGCGGGGCGCAGCGGACGACCGAGGCGATCCAGGCGTGGCGCAGGCGGAGGCCGTCGTCGCGAGAGATCGCGCGAGGTTTGCTGGCGAGGCCGAGCTCGTGGAGGACGGGGTACATGAAGTCGCCGGAGCCGTCTCCGGTGAAGGGGCGGCCGGTTCGGTTGGCGCCGTGGGCTCCGGGGGCGAGGCCGAGGATGAGGATGCGTGCGCGAGGATCTCCGAAGCCGGGAACGGGGCGCGACCAGTAGACGTGATCCTGGTAAGCGCGGCGCCGGGTTTCGCCGATGTGCGCTCCGTATTCGCGCAGGCGGGGGCAGAGCTCGCAACGGATGATCGAGTCACTAATGCGGTCCAGATCGGTGGCCGGGGTGGGTAGCTGGGTCAGAATCGTGGGCAATGGAACCTTGGTCTTGTGGAAGGGTCGGCGCGGAGGAGGCCGGTAGCTCAGGCATGAAGAGTCGAACTTTTCGACCGCCGCATAGATAGAATACATCCGAGTGAGTAGAAGCGAGACGGGCGGGAGATTTGGACGATCGAGAGATTGGCGGACTGTACACGTCGGCGGTGAAGAAGTGGTTTGCGGCGCTGTATGAGACGGTTTGGCGCAGAAACCTGATGCGGTCGGGTATGGTCACGGTGCTGCTGCTGGTTGGCGTGCTGGCAGGTTTGACCTTGGCTTTCCGGGCTCATATGCTTGGCAACTTCCACAAGCTGAAATTGAAGGCGAACATTGAGACCGTAGAGCATCAGGATGCTCCTGTACCGCGGCCGGGCGGGCAGGATGCGATCGTGCTGGCGCGGTCGCGGCAGATGGGCGACTCAGTGGCGGAGTTTCTATCGGCGACTCTGCTGCCTGGGCGGGGAATGAACGTGCTGCAGATAACGGCTTACATCCCGGGTAATGGCGAGGTGAACCTGCTGGCGTCCCCACCGATAGACGGCGCGGCTGCCGCTATGACCGGGCATGGAGCCGATGCGGAAGGACAGGCCAGCATGGCGATGGGCGGGGCTTTCGAAGTTCCGTGGGCCGGCACGATGTGGGGTGTTCCGGCGCAGGAGGGGAGCAAGACGGAGGTGGTCTGGCAAGGCCATCCGATGACTCTGCCGGGTGGTGGCAGCGGGGCCGCCAAAGCGAGCAATGGACTGATGCTGATGGGGTCTGCCGACCCTTCAAGTTCGGAGACGCTGCCCGATGGAGGCAACGCTCAGGCGGTCTTTCATGCTGGGGATTACGGCGGGAAGTGGCCGTCCCGGACGGATGTGACGATCTCCGCGCTGCTGAGCAGCCGGAGCATCGAGCTGACGGTGGTCGCTACGAATGTTGGCGATGTTGCCGAGCCGGTCGGCATCGGATGGCATCCCCGATTTGTGATTCTGGGCGGAGATCGAACCCAGTTGAAGCTGCATATTCCGGCCCAGATGCGAGTGGAGGTTCGCGACCGTCAGACGGGTCAGCCGACGGGCTCACTGACTCCGGTTGCCGGAACGCCGTACGACTTCTCGATCGCAGGAGGCGTAAAGCTGGGGAAGATAAACGTGGACGATGCGTTCGTCTCTCTGAAGCAGAATTTGCTGGATAACGGACCTGCCGCAGAGCTGGTCGATCCGGTGAGCGGATTTGGCATTCGGATGACGGCGCTCAGCCCGACGATCAAGGCGATGCGCGTGGTTGCGCCTGCGAGTGGCGAGTATGTTTCGATTGCGGCGGACTACAACTACCCCGATCCATTTGGACGGGAGTGGGCGAAGGCGCCCGACACAGGGATGGTCGTGCTGCAACCGGGCCAGTCTACGGAGTGGAAGGTCCGGCTGGAGTTGATCTCGCCGGAACACCACCGGCCGGCACTTTAGTGAGTTGCGGGCGGCCCGCGTTGTCTGCGCGCGTTTGACCCTGCACAAGCAAGACTCGTAGAGTGGAAGAGTGCGTCGGTCGCGCTCGGCGCCATGGTTTGGAGCTGCGCGGCCTATTTTGGGCACCTCTGGAAGGCATTGATTTGAACCCCACTGAAATGACGGAAGCAAACGAGACAGGAACGACCGAGATTGCGGACCACCAAGAGAACGCAGCTCCGGTAGAGCAGCATGAACACAGCCATGATCACGACCATCAGCATGGCCCTTCGCTGAACCCGCTGCTGACGCGCGAAGTTGAGGTCGAGGTTCCGGCGGACGACGTGTCGAAGACCTACAAGACGGTCATCAAGCGCTACACCAAGCAGGCGCGCATTCCTGGCTTCCGCGCGGGCAAAGTACCGGAGTCGCTGATCCGGTCGAAGTTCGCCAAGGAACTGCGCCAGGAGGTGCTGGAGGCTCTGGTGTCGGATCGCTTTCGGAAGGCGATCGACGAGCGCAAGCTGCAGCCGGTGTCTGAGCCGCAGTTGCTGAACCTGCAGTTGAACGACGGCGAGCCTTTGCGTTTCAAGGCTGCGTTTGAGGTGCTTCCCGAGATCGACATCGCCGGTTACGACTCGGTGCGCGTGACCAGACCGAATGTCGAGCTGACCGACGAAGAGTTCGAGTCCGAGTTGGAGCGCATGCTGGAGAGCCACGCGACTGTGGAGCCGGTGGAAGAGGATCGCCCGCTGGCCGACGGGGACTGGGCAGAGATTGAGTTCAAGGGCGAGATCAAGCCGCTGGCGCAGACCGTGACCGAAGAGGGCGTGACCTCGGTTGATCCGGTAGCAGCGCCGGTTACAGGCGAGGACGTGCTGAT
>JALYIG010000329.1 GCA_030775885.1 Acidobacteriota bacterium
CCAAACCACCCCGCGCCCGCAACCCGCGAAAGCTTCCCCGCGGCCAGCGCCTTGGAAGCGCTGGCAGCAGACGCACCACTCCCCCCTGCGACTGCAACAGCATTTCCGCCAGCCCGCTCGGTCCGCCCAGGTTGCCGTCGATCTGGTACGGCGAGTTCTCCTTCAGTCCACACACGTCGAAAAGATTGTGGCGCGTCGATTGCCGGAAGAGCTGCAGCACGTTCTCGTACGCAGCCTCGCCATCCTCAAGCCGCGCCATGCAGTTGATGATCCACGACCGCGACCACCCCGTGCTTCCGCCGCCTGCGGCCAGCCGCTTATCCAGCGTCATCCGCGCAGCCTTCGCCAGCTCAGGCGTAACGCGAGGCGTAATCTGACCGTCCGGATACAGACCCCATAGATGCGAGATGTGCCGATGCCCCGGCTCCTGATCCGCATAGTCTTCGGGCCATTCCTGCAACCGGCCGTCGTGTGTGATGCGGTATGCGGGCAACCGCTGGATCGCTGCCTTCGCCTTTGCGACCAGGTCCGCATCGTCTGCGGGTGCGCCAAGCAACTCATGTGCTCGCACCAGCCGCGTCAGCACCGCGCGCGTAATGGAGAGGTCCATCGTCGGGCCCATGCACAGGTTGAACGACTTGCCATCGGGCAGCTTGTACTTGTTCTCCGGCGAGCATGACGGCCCCGTCACCAACTTGCCGGCATAGGGCGTTCCCGGCGGCGCTTCCGTCAGGTAGTCCAGCAGGAACTGTGCGCTGTCGCGCAGCAGCGGATACGCTCGCGTCCGCAGAAATCCGACATCGCCGCCATACTCGTAGTGGTCCCACGCGTGGGTCGACATCCACGCCGCGCCCATTGCCCAGATCCCGCCGCCCAGCCCATCAATCGGGCCTGAGTCGCCCCATATGTCCGTGTTGTGGTGCACAACTACGCCGCGCGCGTTGTAGTACTTCTTCGCTGTCACCGAGCCGGGCCCAAGCGTCGCGTCCTGCAGATCGAACATCGGCAGGTGGCAATCGGCAAGGTTCCCTTGCTCAGCCAGCCAATAGTTCATCTCCGTGTTGATGTTCACCGTGTACTTGCTGCCCCACGGCGGGTCCACCGACTCGTTCCAGATGCCCTGTAGATTGGCGGCCAGCGTGCCGGGCCGGCTACTCGAGATCAGCATGTAGCGTCCGAACTGGAAGTAGATCGGCAGCAGCCCAATATCCTCGCCGCCGTCCTTGATGTGCTGCACCCGCTTGTCCGTGGGCAACGCCTCATTCGCATCCTCTCCCAACCGAATCTCAGCCCGGCGGAAGAATCGCTGATGGTCCGCTATGTGGCGCGCGCGAAGCTCGTCGTACGGCCTCGCACTGGCTGTTTTCAGATTATTTGCCACCGCCGCCTGCATTGCTTCGAGCCCCGCCGGATACCGATAGCTTGTCGCGCAGTCGATGAGCAGTGTCACGCCCGTCGTGTTCGTTACAGTCAATACACCGGATTCGCTCGCTACAGTTCCGTCATGAGTAACCGCAAGCAGCTTACTGTGGAAGCGAACTCCTACCGGATTCTCTTTTACCGGTAAGCCCGGATTGTCGTTCACCGGAACTGCTTCACCCGCCAGTACCAGTCCATCGCTTCCATCGGAGCGGGTCGTAAAGTGTGCCGGTCGATCCATCCTTACGTTGAAGCCGATCTTCCCAGGCCCTTCCGCCATTATCCGAATCACGATCACCTGGTCCGGCGCTGACGAGAATACCTCGCGAACGTAACTCGTTCCGTTGTGACGAAACCTTGTCGTCGCAATCGCCGTGTCCAGGTTGAGTTCCAGGCAATAATCCTCAACCTTTGTCTCCGGCGTCAGCCCCATCGCTGAAAGGTCGAGATGCAAATCGCCCAGCGTCTGATAGCACGGCATGCGTTGTGGCACCGAGAGCATGTCCGTCTTCGCCAGCTCTTCAGCCTCGGCAATCTTTCCCACAAACAGCAGTTCGCGAATCTTCGGCACTGCCTCGCCAGCCCGCGGATTGTTGCGGTCGCGCCGTTCCCCGTCCCAGATCGACTCTTCGTTCAACTGCACGCGCTCTATGGACGGATTGCCGAACACCATCGCGCCGAGCCGCCCGTTTCCCACCGGCAATGCGTCGGGCCAGGTCGCGGCTGGCTGGCCGAAGTGCAGCACGTATCGCCCGGATTCGTCGTCAACATTTGGCTTTCCCGCCCATCCATGCCGCGTCGCCAGCGCTGCGCCTACGGTTGCTGTGCCCGCAAGGAAACGCCTGCGGCTCACGCGGTTCGTCGAAATCGTCATCTCTACTCCTGCCCTGCGTTGTTGCAAATCCAACTGTTACAACTCATAGATCATTCCCGAATGCGCCGGAACCACTACCTGGTGCGAACGCGGCACCCGCACATCCCTGAAGGTTATTCCATCCTTGCTGGCGAGGCTCGGGCCGCTCAACTTCATCGCTCGCTCGCTGGTGGACTTGGGCACCACTACATTCACGGTAGCTTCCGTTTTGTTGATCATCGCGATCCGGCGCCGGCCCGCTTGCAGGAAGGCATACGCTTGCAATCCCGCTGCGGCGCCAGTCAGTGTCGACTCCACAAATTGAGCTCCTGCGAAACTCTGCCCAAACTCAATCCCACAATACTCCGGCCTGCGCGTAAATCCCGTCGAAGGCGCACCCGTGATTGGCGTGTAAAAACCATTACCGCCGCCGTGCAGATTCACTCCGCACCAGCCCATCTGCGCAAAACGCAGCATCATGTCCGCGCACCACAGCGCCGACGCAAGAGTATCTGACACGCCCGGCTTTCCGCCATCCCAGCACGAATTGCCTTCGCTCATCCGAAACGGAAGCCCCGCTGCTTTCATCGCTTCCGCCACGGTCGTAAAGCCCGCCGCCTTCATCGTCGCCAACTTAGGATTCGGATCCGCCAACTGCTCCAGCGTCGCATCTGGATTCCCCGCCGGCCCCATCGCGTAGTAGTGTGCTGTCAGCAGAATCACGTCTTTGTGCTGCGGCGCCTCCTCCGCAAAAGAGGTGAGGAACAGCAGCTTATTAGAAATGTCTGGACCGGCGAACGTTGCTCCCGGCAGAGTCATCGCAATAGCATTGTGGAACCTGTTCCACTCAGCCATATAGTCCGCCGGTCCCCACGTCGCAGGGCGATACCGGTTGCGAAACGAGTCCGGCTCATTGCCAATCTGGAACGCCATCAGTCGCGGTCCAAGAATTCGCGTCACTGCCACCGCCTCTGCAACGGCATTCTCCTTCGTCCCCTGTCCAAGGTTCAGTCCGTACAGGCAGCTCCACCCTGTCGCATCCAGAAATGCTCGCAGATTCCTCAACGCGAGCGCCGTCGTCACCGTCCCATGTTTTACCGTCTTGCTCGTATCCGGCCCAAACACCTCGAACGGAGGTGGCCCCACCGGGTCGGCATCCGAGTAGGTCGTAAACTCACTCGACCCGCCGCCCAGCCGCAGATTCCCGCTCGGTGACAGCCCGCGAAACAGCGCAATCAGCTCTTTGTTACCGGCGGAAAAGAACTCCGGATTCGCCAACTGAGCCGACTCATACGACAGCCCGGTAAAGTCGCCAGGAATCGTCGGGCCGCGCTTCGTCGCATCGATCTCCAACTTCGCCGTCGCACCCTGTTGCCCATCTCCCCGCAGCGAGTGCGCCGCCAAGCCCACTACAGCGCCCGCAACAAAATCCCTGCGGTTCATCGCGCCGCCCCAATCGAAGCAAACGTAAAATCGAACGTCACTGCATGCGCCAACTGACCCACTGCGACGATCGCCTGCTGCCCGTTTGCGGATACTCTGATTGCATTGGCCGGCAGCGCCTTTCCGTCCATCTTCGCCTCAATCAGCCTCGTCTTGTCCGCCAGCGGCACATGCACCAGCGTATCTACCCCGCGCTTCCCTGGATCAAACTCTACGCGCATTCCCATTGCAGAAGTCCGCGTTGCCTTCACCGAAACCGTGGTCCCTAACGTCGTCGGCGTCCGTTCGACACTGGCCACATCGCCCAGTTCACCGATCCACTCACTCGGCAGTCCAGCCAGCAGATGGAGTGTCGTCTTGCTTTCTGTTGTCACCGGAACATCGGACCGTTCCTGCACCAGCATGTCCCGCAGCAGGTCCACTGCGTTGGCATTCCCCCACGCCTCCGGCATATCGCCGGTGCCTTGTCCGTTCTGCCGATTGCTGTGCGGCGTATCGCATGCGCGGTCTTTGGTCACGTCGGTCAAAATCTCTTCCTTGT
>JALYIG010000330.1 GCA_030775885.1 Acidobacteriota bacterium
CCACTACCTGCACCACACCGTTCGGCGCACTCGCTCATCGCAAATGCAACGGCAGGATGCCGGGCCAAGCCTAGGTAGTCGTTGCTCGAGAAATCGACGAGCTGCTGCCCATCGACAATCGTTGCTACTCGGCTTCCCGGTTCGACGAAGCCGTCAATCGTCCGACGCTCCCGCCTGAGATGCTCGCGGTCGAGTCGCGCGAGTGCCGCGGCTAGTTCAGACGACCTGCGCTTCACTTGCTCTCTCGAGCGGCTGGCGCCCTTCACCGTGGCCGCACGCGGCTCCAACGTGCGCTGGCGGATCCTCCGCTCTCAACCCCAATCGAGCAAACAACTGCTGATCCCGCATCACATCGGGATTACCAGTCGTCAGTAGTCTTTCGCCGTAGAAAATCGAATTGGCTCCAGCGAGGAAGCACAACGCCTGCACTTCGTCGCTCATTGCCTCACGCCCAGCGGAAAGGCGCACGTGCGATACAGGCATCATTACTCGCGCAACGGCGATAGTGCGGACGAAGTCGAACGGATCAACGCCGGCTCGGCCGTGCAGAGGCGTGCCCGCTACCTGCACAAGCTGATTCACAGGCACGCTCTCTGGATGCTCAGGAAGGTTCGCGAGTGTGCGCAGTAGCTGCGCGCGGTCGGTAACCGATTCACCCATTCCAATGATTCCGCCGCAACACACCTTGAGTCCAGCGTCCCGTACAGCGCTGAGGGTATCCAGTCGATCCTGGTATGTGTGCGTCGTAATGATCTCGCCGTAGTACTCCGGCGACGTATCGAGGTTGTGGTTATAGAAGTCCAACCCCGCCTCCTTGAGCTGCTGGGCCTGTGCAGGCTTGAGCATTCCCAGAGTCGCGCATGTCTCGAGGCCCGCTGCGCGTACCTCGCGAATCATCTCGGAAATGATTGCAATGTCCTTAGCCTTGGGTGAGCGATACGCCGCGCCCATGCAAAACCGCGTCGCGCCGGCAGCCTTCGCCCGCCCCGCGGCCTCTCGAACCGCCGCGACTTCCAGTAGCGTCTCGCGATCGAGCCCGGTGTCATAGTGAACACTCTGCGGGCAGTACGCGCAGTCTTCCGGGCACGCGCCAGTCTTGATCGATAAAAGAGTGCTCATTTGCACGGTGTTCGGGACGTGATTCTCGCGGTGTACGCGCTGCGCGTGGAAGACCAAGTCCATGAAGGGGAGGGCAAACAACGCCTCCACTTCGGGAAGCGACCAATCATGGCGAACGGAGCCGAGCAAAGCTGGATTCATGGAGTGTCTCGAGAGGCGAGGAAAATCAGGTGCATGGGATGTTCACGGCCCGCGCCGTCGCTGTCAACCGCCAGGAACCATGCAGGTCGACAATCGGTCAATGCTTAATCAATCGCGCCGCAGAGAGGGGCGGGACGGCAGGATGTGCGCAGTGGCGGGAGCGGAGGCGAGCGGGCCAGGACAGCTCTGCTGCCCCGCTGGGATCGACGGCTACCTACTTCGCGTAAATGTACTGCAGCAGAATCCCAATAAAAATCACCATCCCCACAGGCTGGTTATTCAAGAAAGCCCGCAGACATCCCGCCGGCTCCCGGTTGCGGATCAACCATTGCTGATACAGAAACAGCAGCCCCGCCGCAGCCAGTCCCCCATAGTACCACCGGCCAAAATGCATGTTCTGCCCGGCGAGTACCAGCGCGAAAATCATCATGGCCTGCATGAAGAAGATGAGTGCCTTGTCCATGTCAGCGAACAGGATCGCGCTCGACTTGACGCCGATTTTTAGGTCGTCCTCGCGGTCAATCATCGCGTAGATGGTGTCGTAGACGGCCGCCCACATAACCGCGGCAATGTAGAGGACCCATGCAACTCGAGGCAACTTGCCGGTTTCAGCCGCGAACGCCATCGGGACGCTCCAGCCGCCAAACGAGATTCCCAGATACAACTGCGGCATCGGAAATACACGTTTGACGAACGGGTACGACACCGTCAGCGCCGCCCCGATGAAAGCCAGCTTGATTGTGAGCAGGTCGAGGAACGTAACGAGGTACAGCGCGATCGCCAGAAGCACAACGAACAGCACCAGCGCCTCAACTGGGGACACCCGACGTGCCGCGATTGGGCGGTCGCGCGTGCGTCGCACGTGCGGATCGATGTCACGGTCTGCGAAGTCATTGATCACGCAACCGGCAGCCCGCATCACGATTACACCGAGGACAAACACGATCAGCACTTTCGGATCGGGGGTCCCTTCCCCTGCAACCCACAATGCCCACAGAGCCGGCCACAGCAGCAGCCACGTTCCCACGGGCCGGTTGAAACGCGCGAGCTGCGCATATTCCTCGAGCCGGCGGGAGAGGCGGTGAAAAAACGGGGCGTCCCGCTTCTTGGGAGGGTTCACAGACAGGTCAGGTGAAATCGCAGCCATCAGGTATCCAGTTTGTATTGCAAACGCAGCCGCGATCGAAACAGGGTCTTTCCGGGACCGCCGTCAATCCTCAGACTCGCCCATACCGCTCCGCAGTGCCCACCCAGCGCGTCGCGAGCGCCGCAATATTATCCGGGTATGAGGCCAACAACACCTCCGCTGTCTCCTGGACGCACGGCAGTAGGTCAGCATCCCGCACCAGATCGGCGACGCGAAGCTGTGCCAGTCCCGTCTGGCGGGTGCCGAGCAGCTCTCCAGGCCCGCGCAACTCCAGATCCCGCCGGGCTATCTCAAACCCGTCATTCGTCTCGCGAATGGCCCGCAATCTCTCCCGCGCAAGCTGCGACAAAGGAGCCCTGTATAAAAGCACACACGTGCTCGCTCCCGTTCCACGGCCAACACGTCCCCGGAGCTGGTGAAGCTGTGCGAGACCCATACGCTCCGCGTTCTCGATGACCATCAGCGTCGCGTTGGGAACGTCTACACCGACCTCGATGACGGTGGTCGCGACGAGCAAATGGATCTTCCCGTCCTTGAAGGCGAGCATAGCCTCATCCTTCTTCGCAGACGGCATCCGGCCGTGGACCAAGCCCACGCGTACTCCTGGCAGTGCTTCTGCCAGGGCGGCGGCCGTTTCCTCGGCAGCCTGGGAACGTAGCTCTTCCGACTCCTCAATCAGCGGACACACCCAGTAAGCCTGCCGACCCTCCCGACAAGCCTCAACAATCCGTACGACGACGGCGTCCCGCTTCTGCTCCGGTATGACAACCGTTTTTACGGGCGTACGACCCGGAGGCAGCTCATCTATGACAGAGATATCGAGGTCGGCGTACGCGGTCATCGCGAGGGTTCGCGGTATGGGTGTGGCAGTCATGATGAGCTGGTGAGGGAACCTCCCGTCCTTGCGCCCCTTCTCCTGCATTCGAAGCCGCTGCTGAACGCCGAAGCGGTGCTGCTCGTCGACAATGACCAGCGCCAGGTTCTTGAAATCCATTCCTTCCTGAAAAAGCGCGTGGGTGCCAACGGCAATCCGGATCTCCCCCGAGGAAATGGCTTCCAACGCCGAACGCCGCGTGCGCGCAGGGACCGACCCGGAGACCAACGCAATCGGAAGCCCGAGCGGTCTGAACCAGGCCTCGAAATTACGGAAATGCTGTTCCGCCAACAGCTCCGTCGGCGCCATCAAAGCGACCTGCAGTCCGCTGCCCGCAGCCCTGGCCGCGGCGGCCGCGGCCACCACCGTCTTGCCGCAACCGACATCACCCTGTACCAACCTGACCATGGGGCGGCTCACGGAAAGATCGGCATTCACGTCCCGTAGGGCCCGAGCCTGTGCGTTCGTCAGTGCAAACGGCAACGAGCTGAGGAAGCGTGGGGCGAGGTTCTCGCGGTCATCCAACACGGCTGCGGGTTCCCTCTGCGCCTCATGCTTGATGAGCTTGAGACTCAAGTGATGCGC
>JALYIG010000331.1 GCA_030775885.1 Acidobacteriota bacterium
AGCAGCTTTCATTTTGGAGTTGGCGGAAATACCGTACATCAGATGCGCCGGAATCAAGCAACTCGCACCGGCGCCCGCGCCTAAGGTGTTCTAAGTGCTCCCATTACCGCGTCGGTCACTGTCTTGATCAACTGCTCGATCTCCGGCGCATCGGCCGTGCCAATAGTTACACCATCCCGTGCGCAGGGCAGCAGCGCGATGGACGTGTTCGTCTCCAAATCGGAGAGCTGACACTCTTTCATGCCGGAAGCGTCGAACCGCGCATCTGGCAGCCCAATCGACTTTTTGATGTCCAGAAGATCGGCTGTATGTTTCTCCGAAATCTGTGAGATTGGAACACCCAGTTGTGATGCCAGCATCAGGGTCCAGCAGTAGGTGTCGACCACCTCGGCATACCACTCCGCGTGTGTCACCGTGTCCGCCCAGCAGATGATGCCGTGGTTCGCCAGCAGCACTGTATTGTGCTGCTTCACGTACGGAATGACAGTCTCTGCAAAGGCCTTCGTGCCCGGCGTCTCATATGGCGACACCGCTACCTTGCCAACAAACACTTCGAACTCCGGGATCACTCGGCTCGGCGGGACTCGTCCCGTAATCGCATACGCTGTCGCATGGGGCGGGTGGCAGTGGACGCAAGCCTTCGCCTCCTCTACGGCCTTATAGATCTCCAGGTGCAACAGGATCTCGCTTGTCCGCGGCCGCTTGCCTGCGATCTGCTTACCCTCCAGGTCGACCATGCACAAATCGTCCGGCATCAGGTCGTACTTACTAACCAGAGTCGGCGTACAAATCACCTCGTTCGGCCCAATGCGGTAAGAAATATTTCCGCCATTTCCATCGACATACTGCCGGTTCCAAAGCTTCTTGCCAACTGCACAGATCTCTATCTTCACTGCCTCCGCCTCAGGCGTGTGGAACAGCCGGGCATCGGGCGCGCTGCGTACCACTGGCCTGCTTACGGCAGGAGCGGCACCTCCTGCAACATTGATGATCCGCGCCTTGCCTGTCCCATTACCGGCCGCAGCCACCGGCGCAGGTTTCGTTGTCAATACCGGTACAGAAGCTCCCGCAACCGTCCCCGCCATCACCAACTCAATCCCATGCTGCCGCAGAAAATCCCGCGCCGAGGGCGTAACCACGCACTTCGCACCAACCTGAACGTGCGTCGCCGCTCCCGATAGAGCGTTCTGCGCATCGCGCATCGTCAGTACGTTCTGGCCGGAGATATCCATGTTTTTCACTTCACCGTTCTTCACTTCGACACCTCAGCTTCTTGAATTTGTGCGTTGTCGACCGTAATCGAATCGATAATCAAACTGCAATACGCATCTATTGGAACTCGATTCGGCCAGTAAGGATTTGTAGCCTCCGCACCTTCGGTAAACGCCACCATCTGTCCCTTCGCCGCGCCCATCGCATCCACTGCGATTAGAGACTTGCCACCACCCAGTCCATTCTTCGCAACCAGGTTCGCCATCGTCACCGGCTCCAACACCACGAGCGTCTTGCCCAGTAACTCCGGAACCGCGGGGTTCAGCGTTACATGTCCGCGCACGATAGCCAGCCTCATGCGACCCTCGCTTTGGCCGTCTGCGGCGCATACACGCTGTCCACGATTCCTGCGACCACCATGCGCGCAGGTGTCGTGTTGCCATATCGTTCGCGCGCGATGTCGCCATCCGTCGACACCAGTATCGTCGCGCCATTGGCCGCGCCCATCCAGTCCACGATCACCAGCGGTTCCGCGCCCTTGCTGCCATCGGCCTCAAGGCGCTGAGCAAGCAGAAACCGGCAGCCCTGCAGCGTCTCGTGCCTGGTCGCGGGAACAACCGTACCGTTGATGCGAGCAAGAAACATCGTTAGATAATCCTCAATGCATTGCCAATGGTTATCTGTCGCTCGCGCGTAAACGTCATTGGCGTCGTAATGCCTTCTCCGGTAGGAGTCGCAATGCTGTGGCTCAGATAACCCGGCCCGCCGAATCCCAGCGAAGCCAGCGACGATGCATTGTTCACAAAGATCGTAGTGTTCATCGCCTTCGCCATGCGCGTCACGTTGTCCATATTCTTCGAGTGCATGATGGCCGTATGCCGGTATCCATGCTCCGCCTTTACCGCCGCAGCGATCCCTGCATCCACATCCTTCACGCGCACGATTGGGATAAAGGGCATCATCTGTTCTTCGACAACGAACGCGTGGTCCTCATCCGTTTCGCCATAAAGTATCTGCGCGCTGTCCGGAACGCTTACTCCCGCAGCAGCCGCCAGCACCCTCACATCCTTGCCGACCAACTCTTTTCTCACATGGGCACGGACGCAGCCTTTGCCGTCACCGTCGAATGTAAAGGCAGCGTTAGTCAGCCGCTCAATCGCAGCCTTGTCTAACTCAAAGCCGCCAGCACTTTGCATCGCACGCATGAACTCACGGAACACCGAAGCCACAACAAAAACTTCCTTCTCGCCGATGCACAGCAGGTTATTGTCAAACGCACCGCCCAGGATAATGTCCCTCGCCGCTGCCGCAAGATCAGCCGTTTCATCCACCACCACCGGCGGATTTCCCGGCCCGGCAGCAATCACGCGCTTCCCGTATTTGCCGGCAGCCTTCACCACCACCGGTCCGCCGGTCACGCACAGCAGCGCAATCCTCGGATGCTGAAAAATCTGATCCGCCGCCTCGATGCTCGGCTCCAGAATCGTCGTCAGCGAATTCGCCACGCCAACTTCGCGTTCAATTTCGCGGTTGAAGAGCTGCAGCGCATACTGCGCCACACGTTTCGCCGAAGGATGCGGCGCAAACAAAGCTGTATTGCCGGCCGCAAGAATATTGATCGCATTCGCAGCCATCGTCGGTACCGAGTGCGTCACCGGAAGCACCATCCCAATCGCGCCCCACGGAGCTCGCTCGATCAGGCACAGCCCGGACTTGTCGGTGCGAGCAGCGCTGCTCATTCCCTCGATGCCGACCACATATTGCATATTCTTCAGCTTCTGAATTTTGTGGTCGAGACGGCCCACCTTGCTCTCTTCCAGCTCCATCTTGCCCAACTCATCCGCGCGATCGATGCAGATTCGCCGAACGATGGCAATCATGCGCCCGCGGTCTTCGAGGCCCATCTCGCCAACCTTTTTCGCCGCTGCATCCGCCGCATTCGCTGCTTCGTCAACCGTCGCAAACACGCCGTCACGCAGCGCCGGACTGGGCAAAGAATTCGCCGCGGGACTCGTCGTCGGCTGCTGTTGCATCTGCGCCCGGAGTCTGGCCACTACCTCCCGCGCAATGTCCGCGATCACTTGTTCCTGGGTCGTCATTTTATGGCTTCTCCAAAGTCGTTCCGCCAACCTCGATCGTGTCCACGATCCCCACGATCACTGCATCTACCGGAGCGTCTTTCGTCGCCGGGGTAAGGCGCGCCGAGCTGCCCTGTGTAAACAGCACGCATTCGCCGATTCCCGCGCCCACGCTGTCGACCGCCACCACCGAGCTGCCCGATATCTCGAGCCTGCTCTCCCTGCTGATGTACGGTTGGATCAACAGCAGCTTCATCCCGAGCAGCTTCTCGTTCTTCTGCGTGGACACCACGTTACCAATCACTTTTGCAATAAACATGCCGGCTCACCTCATGCGCCTTGGCGATTCAGTTTCTTCGCCTCAGCTATTTTGGCAATACCGACGCGATGCTGCCATTGGGACGTGCGATTACATGCACGCTCACTACCTCGCCGACCGTCTTGGCCGCTGCCGCGCCCGCATCAACCGCCGCCCGCACGCTGCCTACATCGCCTTGCACAAACACGGAGCACAAGCCGCTGCCGATCTTGTTCCAGCCCACAAATTCGACGCTCGCAGCCTTCAGCATCGCGTCCGTAGCCTGCACCATTGCCACCAGGCCATTCGTCTCAATCATTCCAATCGCTTCGTTTGCCATCGATCTTCTCCTGATTTCTGTTCCTGTACTCGTTGACGGTTGCGCCTTATTTCAGAAAATTTTCGACCAGGGCATCATGAGGACGAGCAATCACGTGCGACGACACCAACTCGCCCACAGCCTTCGCAGCCGCTGCTCCGGCATCCACGGCTGCGCGCACACTACCTACATCGCCGCGGACGATCGCTGTTACAAATCCGCCGCCAATCTGCACTGTCTTTACCAACTCCACGCTGGCAGCCTTCACCATCGCATCGCTCGCCTCAACCAGTCCTACCAGGCCCTTTGTTTCGATCAATCCAATTGCTTCGCTCATCGCATCTCCTCTGCCCGTAAGGGCAATCTTGCTGATCGCCTACGCGGCGGGTTTCTTCGCTGCAGCCTTCTTGTCCGCCTGCACAAAGGAGGGCAATTCGTCATGGGGGCGCGAGATCACCTGCACGGCGACCACTTTGCCAATCCGCGCTGCTGCTTCAGCGCCCGCATCCGTCGACGCCTTCACCGCAGCCACGTCGCCTTCGACGAACGCGGTTACCAGTCCCGAGCCAACTGACTGCCAGCCAATAAAAGTTACATTTGCCGACTTCAGCATCGCGTCTGTCGCCTCGAACAGCGCGACCAGACCCTTCGTTTCAATCATTCCAAGCGCTTGTTTCATCTGGTTCCTCTCTTTGTCCTTCTCTTACCGCTGAAATTCCTGTTTGAATTCGCTACTTGATCAACTCGATATCCTTCGTCAAATGCAACCCGCACGCGTTCGCCTCGTCTGTGTCCATATGCACATTCAGTCGCGATGCCGGATCGATGCGCACGTGAACCTGATTGAAGGTCACGCCCGCCGCGCCGCCCACGCGAAGCTTCATCTTTTCGCCCTGCTTCACTCCGAAGAAAACTGCTTCTGACGGATTCATGTGCACGTGAATTGCCGCGCGAATGATCCCTTCCTTCAACTGAATCGTCCCCTTCGGTCCCATGATGATTGCGCCCGGAGACCCCTTCAGATTGCCCGACAGCCGCACCGGGAGCTCGTCGAACCCCAGCATGATCGCGTCTGTAAACGCCAGCTCGATCTGCGATTGCTTCCGCATCGGCCCCAGAATCCGCAAATTCGAAATCAACCGGCTGCGCGGCCCGATGATCGTGACCTTCTCGTTCGCCGCAAAGTTCCCCGCCTGGTACAAGTCCTTGTAGACCGTCAGTTCCGTCCCAGGCCCAAACAAGATGTCCATGTCTTCGCGGCAGACATGCATGTGTCGAGCCGAAGCCATCACCGTCAGCGTCGGTGCGGGTCCTTTGCCGCTGTTGCGCCCCAGGTACTCGACCGCCACCTGTCGCACGATCTGCTCAACCAGTGCCCGATCCATGGTCCCCGCCGAGTTCGAAAATGCCGAGCTTCCACATCCCATAACGAATCCTTACCCTCTACTGCCGCGCTAAAGTCGTCTTGCTCAAACCAGCCCGCTTTACCACCCCCACCGTCTCGCGGGCCACTATGATCTCTTCATCCGCGGGCATAATCAGCACCTTCACCCGCGAGCCTTCGGTCGAAATCGGCCCCGCCTTCCGCGCTGTCCGGTTCACCGCTTCATCCAACTCAATCCCAAATCCGTCCAGTCCCGCGCACACCGCGCTGCGAATCTCCGCGCTGTTCTCCCCAATCCCGCCGGAGAACGAAATCACATCGAGGCCGCCCAGTTCCAGCATGAACGCGCCAACATAGTGCCGGATCGCCCGCACAAAAACATCCAGCGCCAATTGCGATCTCGCATCGCCCGCCGCTGCGCCCTCATCCAGATCTCGAATATCCCCGCCACGTCCGCTGATCCCCGCCAGCCCCGACTCGCAGCCCAGGATCCGAGCCATCTCGTCAGGGCCCACGTTCAGCTTCTTCATCATGTACAGCACGGCAAACGAATCGATATCACCCACCCGATTGTTTTGCGGCAGTCCGGACTGCGGCGACGTCCCAAAGCTCGTATCTACCGTCGCTCCGTCGCGAAACGCCGCAATGCTCGAACTCCCGCCCAGGTGGCACGAAATATGCCGCAGTCCCGGCGTAGCCATCGCCGCCTTGACCCGCTCGCTTGCCGACCGGTGGCTCGCCCCATGAAACCCATACCGCCGAATGCCGAACTTCGTCCGCCACTCATAGGGAACCGCGTACGTCGTCGCCGCCTCGCTCAGCTCCGCATACGGAGACGTCTCGAACACTGCAACCAGCGGCACCCCCGGCAGCTCTTCCCCAAACGCGCGCATTGCCGCAACATAGGGAGGATTATGCGCTGGCGCGAAGAAAGCAAAATCATCCATCGCCGCGAATAATCCCTCATCCACCAACCGCGGGCCCGGCATCGGGCCCGGGTGTACCACCTTGAACCCGACAGCCTCAACCTCCGCGAGACTTGCCAGCGACTTGCCTGGCCCCACCACGTCGTCAATGCACTTCCGGATCGCCGCCGGATAGTCAGCGCACTCGCCGCCCGGCTGGCCGATTCGCTCTACCCGCCCCTCACCCAGCAATTTTTCCGACGGCATATCCAATACGCGGTACTTGAAGGAAGTGCTGCCGATGTTGGGTATCAAACATTTCATTGATTGATGGTGACGGTCTCTGAAGGCTTTCTAAACCTAAATCATCCATTCTCCAAAGTCAATCAAGTTATTGAAAGAGTTTGAGGAAATCTGTCGTCTACCCCAATTCCACCGCAGGTTCGTTCCACTGGCTGAGTCAGGATTAAGATAGTCGTCAGCCATGACGCCCATCTCAATCGCGCTCACAGATCGACTGTTCGTCCTCACGGGAGCCGGTATCAGCGCCGAGAGCGGCCTCCCCACCTTCCGAGCGTCCGATGGACTCTGGGCCGGACATCGCCTCGAGGACGTCTGCACTCCCGAAGCCTGGCAGCGCAATCCCGCCTTGGTCTGGGAGTTCTACTCCGCCCGCCGAGCCTCCGCGCAGGCCGCCCAGCCCAACCCAGCGCACTTTGCGCTCGCCCAAATCGAAGCCCAGCTCGGCGACCGTTTCTTCCTCTGCACCCAGAACGTCGACGACCTCCACGAACGCGCCGGCTCTACTCGCCTCCTACATATGCACGGCGAACTAGCTAAATCCCGCTGCGAAAGCTGCGACCGACCGCCCGTAGAAGACCACGCCGTCTACTCCTGCCTCACCGATGTTCCGCGCTGTTCGTGCGGCGGCCTTCTTCGCCCGCACATCGTCTTCTTCGGCGAGATACCACTCGGCATGGATCGCATTCAGCGCGAGATCGATCATGCGACTGTCATGCTCGTTGTCGGCACCTCTGGCTCCGTCTATCCCGCAGCCAACTTTGTTCACTGGGCGCGCATGCATGGAGCCCGCACCATCTACGTCGGCCCCGAGCCACCGCTCAACGCCGACGCGTTTACCCACGTCGTCTCCGGTCCCGCCGGCGAAGTCTTGCCAGACCTGTTTTCCGCGTAGGTTCTAACTCGCGCACAAGTAGTTGGTTGCCCCCCAGGGATTCGAACCCCGATCGAGCGAGTCAGAGTCGCTTGTCCTACCATTGAACGAGGGGGCACCGGGCAAAAGAGTAAATTGCCGGCGTCGCGAACGCAAAAACACATTCGCTGACTGACTCCTTCGAGTGTACTTGCCACGCCCTCTCGGGTCAACGTTCGACGAACGTACAAAGGTGGTCTCAACATGACGAATGCGGTTAGCGAATTCTCCGACAATCCGGTTGACGCACCGCCTGTTCGTGGCTTCCTCCACACTCCCGACCATCCGTCCGGCGATGTGCTTATCCTCACGCACGGTGCGGGTGCCAATGCGAACGCTCCGCTGCTGGTTGCGCTGGCAGGCGCTTTTTGCGCGGCCGGTTTGACGGTGCTGCGCTACGATCTGCCGTTCCGGCAACTTCGTCCGCAGGGTCCGCCGCCGCGGGGAAGCGCCGAGCGTGACCAGCAGGGACTCAAGGCTGCCGTCGCGGCGATGCGGCGGGCAAACCCGGGTCGCATCTTTCTCGGAGGCCACTCGTATGGAGGACGGCAGTCGTCGATGCTTGCGGCCGCGAAACCGGGACTGGTCGAACGGCTGCTGCTGTTGTCGTATCCGTTGCATCCGCCGCGCCGTCCTGAGGAACTGCGTACAACTCATTTTCCGCAACTCACAACTCCGGCGATGTTCGTCCACGGGC
>JALYIG010000332.1 GCA_030775885.1 Acidobacteriota bacterium
ATTATCGCCCATGAGAAGCCCGACGGATTTACTGATAATCACTGGGCAGGCCAGGGCCGGGAAAGCATGTGCTACTGCGTCAACTGCAAGAGCAAATTCCGGCAGGCGAGCGGAAAGGATCTGCCGACCAGGAAGGACTGGAATGATCCGGGGTATCGGCAGTGGATTGAGTGGAGCCACAAGCGGCGCCTGGAGACCTGGGACCTGTTCACCAATACGACCAAAGCTGCGGGCGGTCCTGACTGCATCTGGAGCGGCATGCTCAGCGGCAACTTCGTTGGGGCTGCCAGCAGCTTCAGGGACATGAAAGAACTCTGCGAGCGTGCAGACATTATCATGCTGGACCAACAAGGGCGGGCCGGTGTCAACGGTGGATTTCAGGAGAATGGCGATACCGGCAAGCGAATCCACGGGCTGGGCGGCTGGGATAAGATTGCGCCGGAAAGTATGGCGACCTATGCACCGCGAAAGGCGGCGCGTCCCATTCCAGAGGTTCGTATGTGGATGGTGGAAGGCGTCGCAGGCGGTATTGCGCCATGGTGGCATCACGTGGGCGGCTATCAGGAGGATCGGCGCCAGTTCCTTGCCACCGCACCTTTTTTCCAATGGCATGCAAAGCACCAACACTATTTGATCAACCGCGAGCCGATTGCCACGGTCGGCATTGTTTATTCGCAGCGTAACTTCGAGTGGTACGGCCGGGACGACGGAAATACCCTGGCCCTGGCTCCTTACAATGGCATGACCCAGGCAATGATCCGGGCTCGCATACCTTACATTGCGGTGCATGCCGACAATATCGATCGCGGCGCAAACAAGGTTTCGCTGTTGGTTCTGCCAAACCTGGCGTCCATGTCCAACTCACAGGTGGAATCGGTACGGCGATTTGTTAGTAATGGGGGATCGCTCGTCGCTACGGACGAGACTAGCCTCTACGACGAATATGGCGATCGGAGACCCGACTTTGCCCTTGGTGACCTCTTCGGGGCGCAATACACAGGGAGGCGAGTAGGCCCCCGCAATGCGTCAGCGACCGACCATAGCTATCTGCGTTTGACGCCGGATGTGGGACAGGATGTAGACGGTCCGCGGCATAGAGACGAACCCGCCAAGTCGGCAGCCCGACATCCGACGCTGCGTGGTTTCGAAGGAACCAATATTCTGACGTTTGGCGGCGTACTGCATGAGGTGAAGCCGGCGCAAGACTCGACTGTGCTGTTGACGTTTGTTCCGGTATCTCCGACGAACCCGCCGGAGAACTCCTGGATGCGGACGCCGCGCACTCAGATTCCTGGCTTAATCGTCCGAGAGCAGAAGGGGGCTCGAATCGCCTATCTGCCGGCCGACATCGATCGTCGCTATGAACAGGGGAACATTCCCGATCACGGCGACCTTCTCAAGAACGTAGTGCACTGGGCGGCTAAGGACACTATTCCGCTTGAGGTTAAAGGACCGGGGCTGATCGACTGTCATCTTTATCGCCAACAAGATCGTCTCGTCCTGCACCTTGTAAATCTGACCAGCGCAGGGACCTGGCGGGCTCCGGTTGAGGAACTTATTCCCGTGGGACCGCTAACTGTCAGAATGAAAGTTCCCGCAGAGATGACCTGGAAGCGGCTCCTCCTGACCGTGTCGGCTGAAACAGCTATGCCGGTGCGCCAACAGGGCGGCTGGGTCCAATTTGAGGTGAAGTCAGTCTTAGACCATGAGGTAGTAGTGCTGGAATAGTGTTTGAGAGATTGATGGCTATGTTCGAAGAGCTTGGTCAAAAGGGCCGTCGCTGTTTACGCGCATAAGGTCTGTAACGGCGTGGCAATTCTCGAATCGCCCATTCCATGAATTCGATACGTGGACGCAACGGCGTTTCCGGGTACCAAATCCAGGGGACGAAGTGATACCCTCCGAATTAGCCGAATTCCGACCAGAGTACGGTTGTCCAACCTCCCCAGCGGTTTCACACTTTCAGGTAACTGAGTTCGTGCACAACTGCGAACCCGCCCCATCGTGCTGATGGAAGCATGTGACCCTTACTGGAGGAAATCACGGAATGACTCCTGAAATTGACATGAGTGAAGAGCTTGGTTTGGGGAACAGTCCACCTGCCGGGCGGCGACAGCTACGATGCGGCGCGGCAGGTATGGAACGGCATGATCGACCGCCGACCCGCCGCGGTCGTCTGCGCAACAGGAGTCGCCGACGTACTGGCCACAATCCGTTTCGCCGGCGAACGCGGCCTTCCGGTTGCCATCCGTTGCGGCGGGCATAACGTCGCCGGATCCTCGGTGGGAGATGGCAGCCTTGTCATCGACCTCGCAAAATTCAAGTCCGTTCGCGTCGATCCAACCCAGCGCACCGCACGCGCTGGAGGCGGCGCCTTAAGGCAGGAATACGACCACGAGACACAGGCCTTCGCACTCGCCTCGCCGGGCGGCGCCATCTCCACCACCGGCATCGCCGGCCTCACGCTCGGCGGCGGCTACGGCTTCCTCTCGCGTCGCTACGGAATGGCGTGCGACAACCTGCTCTCCGCCGACGTGGTCACCGCCTCGGGTGAGTTCGTCAACGCCAGCGCCGACTCCCACCCGGACCTCTACTGGGCGCTGCGCGGCGGCGGTGGCAACTTCGGCGTTGTCACATCCCTCGAATTTCAACTGCATCCCGTCCACATGCCTCTGAGCGGACTGATCGCCTTCCCGTTCGAAATGTCCAGGCCCGTGTTGCAGCGATTCCGCGACCTGAGCCTCGAAGCCAGCGACGACCTCACGCTGATGGCCGCAATCATCCCGGCACCGGATGGCGGCAGGTTCGTCGTCGCCGTGCTGTGTGATCTCGGCGACGGAGCCGAGGGCGAGCGCGCCGCCCGCGCCTTCCGCGAACTTGGTTCGCCGCTTATGGACGTCGTCGCGCGGATTCCGTACTGCGTAATGCAGCGCCAATTCGATGTGTCCTACCCGAAAGGTCAGCGCCACTACTGGAAATCCGCATTCCTCGAAACCCTTCCCGATGACGTCATCGAGCTGGTCATCGAGGCCGCGAACGCCTCGTCTCCCATGAACGTCATCATGATCGAGGCCTACGGAGGCGCCGTCGCCCGCGTTGCCACCGACGCGACCGCGTTCGAACACCGCGATGCAAAATTCAACCTGGGCATCCTGGCAATCTCCGACAATCCCGCAGTCGACGTGGCACAGCGGGCCTGGGCGCGAGATGCGTGGCAGAAGGCCCTTCCCTACTCGACCGGCCGCGCCTCTGTGAACTACCTCTCCGAGGATGAGGATGCGCACTCCGCCTATAGCGACGCCCGCTTCCAGCGCCTCGCGACCATCAAAGCGCAGTACGATCCCACAAACATATTCCGCTTCAACCAGAACATTCCGCCTGCCAAGGGGTAGGCCCAAGCCCTTCGTGTGCAGGGTCGGCAAACCGCAAGCAATCCACACAGTCACCGAGCCGATCAGTACCCGAAAGTCGGCTAGTGTTCAGCGGTCAACTTAACTGCCGAAGGGGAGCCGATCCGCTCGAGGTACTCAAGAATCAATTCCGCATTGATTCATCCAGTTGCGCGATAAGAATTGAGCAGTTGCTTCCTCTGACCAACCCAATCTGCCGGCATAACAGCCATAAGAGTATCGAGGGTCATATCGGGAGACTGTCTGCCTTCCAGAATGGCCTCGGTGATATCGGGTGCCAGAAACGCCATCTGCATGATTCGGCCGACATATCGCCGATGCAGTCCGGTCTCGGCTGCGATTGCTCTCTGGTGGGGCACCTCGCCCCTTGCGATGTCATTGCCGCCAGTCCCCAACTCTGTGCGGAAACCTTGATTCCTGAAGACGGCATCAAGAAACTCTTCGTATTGTCGCCACCCTAGACGCGCCAAATGATCCGGGTGTTTGGCGAAATGGTCAAGAACTTCAAAATGAATATCGAAGAGCCTCTGCTTTGCGAGATTCTGTATCCATTGCCAGCGATGAAGCGCAAGATAATCATCAGCACGTTGGTCATCCGTCGGCATGATGTTTACGGTGTAGTGGTTTGCTTCTCAGATCGGGTGATCATCTCGATGGCGAGCTGAATTTCAGGCATTCGCGTCCTATCGGATGGTTCAATACATCGCAAAAAACTTGCCGACTTCTCCGGATTGTATCCCCATCGGTCGTAGAGCTTGGTGGTACCGGGCTCGCTGTGGCCGGCCGCGCGCTGCACGTAGTCGAGCGTCGCGCCGTTCTCCAGCGCCGTGGAAAGCCCGCGACGGTCGCATTCTAGTACTGGTCGGGGATGGAGGCGGTCACAGTTGCTATGTCGGCTATGCGATAGACACGATATTTATCGCCTGTGATAGTGGGCTCATGAAAACCAAGATTGTTTTGTTGTTTTTTCTTTGTTCTACTGCTTCATCACTGAGCCAGGCTCCTGTTGTTCTCTTCGCTGACGCGCCCTGTTGCCTAACGGTTTGGAAGAATGGAAAGGCTTCTTACGTCATTCGCGATGCCAACGTAACCATCATAATCTCTGGGCCATCCAACTACTCAGCTTCGCTTTATTCAGTGGAGGTCGCGGTCAGGCAGGACGGCGATATCCCGCTGGACGTCAACCCCGCCACCTTCTCTGTCGTTGCCTCAGATCCAAACCATTCAGTACTTCCCTATCTCGACATGGACGCGAGAGCCGCCAAGGACCGCAAACACGATTCGCTACTCAGTGGCATCATGGTTGGCCTAGCAGCAGCGGCTTCGGGCGCCGCCGCTGCATCGCCTCAAACCGCGACCGTCAACAATTCAGACGGCACGTCATCTACGGTGACGTATACCGATCCGAACGCCCAGGCTAACGCCAATGCGCAGGCCGAGGAGAATGGCCGACTTGCGGTAGCTGGCGTCGCCGCAAAATACACAGCGCAAACGGCAGGCCTTCTTCGGCGCAATACGCTCCACAAGGATGAGACTGTTTCAGGAACAGTCTATTTTCAAGGCCCGAAGACCATGAAGGCTACAAAGCATGGTTTCACCCCGCTCGAATCCATCGATATCCCCATCAACGGAACGATCTACCGATTTCAATAGGCTTTCAACCTATGACAGGCGGTCTCCGCGCAAAAGTATTTCGTCTTCTTGCCTAGTTCTGATTGCGGGCATCATAGCAGTGCGTGAAAACACTAACCAGGTCCGCGTGCTTGAGAGCCGCCAGGTTATCTATGCCATGCCTGTCTCGTGTGTGACACCGTAGATGCTCCGACCCAGCCGCGCAGTTCCGCATGTCGAAAGAAACTTCTGAGGCGAATGCAAATGCCGGCAATGGTCCGAGGTCTGCATCCCGCGGCTCTTTTGTATTCGATGTACCCTTCCACATCGCCAGCTGTCATTTCCGACAAAGCCATACGGCGAAGTCTCATCCAGGAAAACAAGTCAGATACAGCTCCTCTACGATTTCGGATTGTGGCGGCAGATAGTCGTTTCGTGATTAGGGAATCAAGAAAATCGTAGAGACACAAATCGAGTGGATCATTTGATCTTTGTTCGACAAGAGCATCGTGGAATTGGAACCATCTGCAGGCAGTCTTTGTGAAGTTTTTAAAGGACTTCGCTGAAACGAGTCTAGTAACGTGAGCCAATGGGTCGATGAGCCAGAGATCAGCCGCTTGCTCAAGCTCGGAGACGTGAACCGCCCGCATCGACTGTAGATCCAAGATTCTGACTAGATGCATAAGGCTGCATGCGGTTGACCTCAGAGACTGGCGGCTGACGCCGTTCTCCAACAGGTAGGCCAGATACTGCTCCCGTTCTGCTAGGACAGGTGCCGTGAGTTGAGCATGCCGAACTCGACTCCAACTGAAGATTCTGTCGATGATTCCCACTGTAGGCATGAAGAAACTCCGCCATAGGAAATTTTGGACTCATCATGAAAGCAGACATCAAACACGCAAACAGCGCCACCGATCAGGGGACTCCAGGAGTGGTCAACAACCAAAAGTCTAGCCCGCTGTAGAGGAGGATAGCTGATTGATCCCTGAAGTGTGCGTTCGAAATGCTCATAAACCATTCCGCATTGATCATCCAGTTGCGCTGTAAGAAGTCAGCAATTGCTTTCTCTGCCCAACCCAGTCGAGCGGCATATCAGCCATCACGGTATCGAGCGTCATATGGGGAGGTTGTTTACCTTCGAGAATGGCCTCGGTAATGTCGGGTGCCAGAAACGCCATCTGAATGATTCGCCCGACATATCTTCGATGGAGTCCGGTCTCGGCTGCGATCGCTCGCTGATTGGGCATCTGACCCCTTGCGATGCGATCGACCCAGTCGTGGGCGCGAGCCACGGCTTTAGTTAGAGATGGAAGTGCGCCGCCAGACCCTTGGGCGACATCGGGGGCCAGTACTAGCCGAACCTCCCCGCGACACCTTATAACCGTTGCTTGCGCTTCAAGGATGATGAGATCTTCTTTGGAGTCGAAATTGTCCGTCAGGGGCGGAGCCTCCGGCAGTCCCGTAACTGCCTCCCGCACTGCGCGTCTGCTAAGTCGTAGTTCGATGAGATTGTCACGAACGACGACTCGCTTCACAATTGCGGGCACGACGGCTCTGACTTGGGCCACCGTGGCTGCGGCCCATTTCTTTGCACTCATTGCGGCGCGATGTGTTTCCGCGGAGTTGCCGGTCCGACTGCACAATAAGTCCTGCATCCGCTGTGGGGATTGAAGGAACAACTGAACCTGGGAGATCACCAGCTCTTCGATTTTATCGGCGGGCAGCCGCCCCGGACCTTCGGTGGCCTGTCCTGGCTTCTTGATCACCGCCTGCGAGACGTAATAGCGGTAGCGCTTTGCGCCCTTCGCAGCATGGGAAGGGGTAAAGCGATTCCCCAAGCGGTCGTATAATAACCCTGTCAGAAGGCTCATATTCGTAGACCGTGGCCGCCTTCGCGGGGCCTGCAGGTTGGCCGCGAGCTGTCCCTGCACCTTGTCCCAAAGCTCCTGACCGATGATGGCAGACTGTTGGCCCGCATAATACGTGCCCTGGTGGTGGATTTTGCCCAGGTACATATGGTTTTGCAGCATCCCGTATAGGGCTCCACGAGAGTAGACCGCGCCGCCTGACGAGCGACCAGTTCGACTGGTACGCTCCTTGCTGCGGACGCCATTCTGGTTCAGATATTCCTGAACTTTTGAGACACAGCCGAGCTTGAGGTATATCCGAT
>JALYIG010000333.1 GCA_030775885.1 Acidobacteriota bacterium
CGGGGCAATTGCCGGCGGCGCATATCCCGCCCTTCGTGCTCAAAATCCTTGGTCTGAAGCCCGCCTAGTAGTTCCGCCGAATAACCTCCCCGCATGCCGACGGGATTTCCGCAGAAACGCAACGAAGCCAGATCGGCCGCAACGAGACTTTCAATTTTTATTGGTGTTTTTGTGACTTGAGTCCGGCTCGGCTCAGGCGGAAGGAGGGAATTCAACCTCAACTCCCTTGATAACAACCCCGGGCTTAGATGTGGCGGTGAGGGTGCGAATCGTGGGTATGTACGGTAGGGGTGCGATCATGAGCCGTCTGGGTATGGGTGTGCGGAGTCCCCGGGTTTCTCGCTCCGAAGGCGCTAGCTGGCGCGATGAGAATTATGAAAGCAATTACGGACGCCAGCCCGAACTGTGATAGCAATTTCATGAGAGTGTCCTTCTAACCTACACACATGTGACGCGCGAGACAATAGGTTGGATTCGAAAAAATGAAATGTCCACTCGACAGTAATCAAGCAGCCGAAACCACGGTAATCAGCTTCGTAGCGGGCTTTGACGCCAGGCGCGACTCCTGGCCGGTTGCGTCGTGGCGCAGGAAGGATATATCGTAGAAGTCAAGATGACGGCAAACTTCAGCTTCGTGTTTACGTTCCGCTATTGGCGCACAATAGCGGGCTCAGCGGAGTAGCTTCATCTGAACGGTCTGTAACAACGATCCGGAATCTTTCAGTTGATTCGACATCCACGCGAGCCGCGACCCTACCTGTCGCGGCTTTTGCTATGTTCGGGGTAGGAGCGGAGGTCAGAGATTATGAGTGTAACTGCGGGGTTGATATCGCCGATGGTTTCCGCCGTCGACGCGAAGGCGGGACGGTTTGGGCTGTACGGAGGCCGGTATGTGCCAGAGACTCTGGTGGCCGCCTTGGAAGAGCTGGAGCAAGCGTACGCGCAGGCTGACGCCGATCCTGCGTTCCACACCGAGTTGGACGGGCTGCTGCACCACTATTGCGGACGGCCCACGCCGCTTTACTTCGCCAAGCGAATGAGTGAGCAACTCGGCGGCGCAAAGATTTATTTGAAGCGTGAGGATCTACTGCATACTGGGGCGCACAAGATCAACAACGCGCTGGGCCAGGGAATGCTGGCGCGGAGAATGGGCAAGCAGCGCATCATCGCCGAGACCGGCGCCGGCCAGCACGGCGTCGCGACCGCCACGGTGTGCGCGCTGTTTGGCCTGGAATGCGTGATCTATATGGGTGAAGAGGACATGCGCCGCCAGGAGCTGAATGTCTTCCGCATGCGATTGCTCGGAGCGGAGGTGCGCGGCGTGGGGTCTGGTTCCGCGACGCTGAAGGATGCCATCAACGAAGCGATGCGCGACTGGGTGACAAATGTGCGAGACACCTATTACATCCTGGGCAGCGCCCTGGGAGCGCATCCCTATCCGACGATGGTGCGAAACTTCCACCGCGTCATCAGCCGCGAAGCTCGTGCGCAGATGCTGGAACAGGAAGGCAAACTGCCGACAGCAATCGTCGCCTGCGTGGGTGGCGGATCGAATGCTATCGGCGCGTTTTACGAATTTCTGGGCGACAAAGACGTGCGACTGATCGGCGTGGAAGCCGGCGGGCGCGGTACAGCCCTCGGCGATCATGCAGCACGCTTCCAGACAATTGGCGGCGGCCTTCCGGGTATTCTGCAGGGAACCTATTCCTACGTGCTGCAAAACGATGCGGGGCAGGTGGCTACTACGCATTCCGTAAGTGCCGGCCTGGACTACGCGAGTGTTGGCCCAGAGCACGCAATGCTGCACGATTCCGGTCGTGCTCAGTACACTTCGGCGAGCGATGACGAAGCACTTGCGGCGACATCGGCGCTGGCACGCACCGAGGGCATTCTACCTGCCCTGGAAAGCGCGCATGCCGTGGCGGAAGCGATGAAGATGGCGCCGAAGATGGCCAAGTCGGACGTGATTATGGTGAATTTATCGGGGCGGGGCGACAAGGACATGGGCATTCTTGCGCGCGAACTGAAACTGGACGGCGCGAAGGAGAAAAGTCTCTGATGCCAATTTCATTCAGTGGCAAGCCGGGCAAACCTGGGCTGGTGATCTACTTCACGACCGGTGATCCCGATCTCGCCACTACGCGTGAGATGGCCATCGCGGCGATCGACAACGGTGCCGACGTGATTGAGTTGGGCGTGCCGTTCAGCGATCCGCTTGCCGATGGCCCTGTGATTCAGCGCGCATCGGAACGCGCGGTCGCCCGCGGAACAAGGCTCAGCGATGTGCTTGCGATCTGCAAGGAAATTCGTGCCGCACGTCCGGACGCGGGAATTATCCTGTTCAGCTATTTGAATCCGGTGATTCGCATGGGAATGGCGGAGTTCGCCAAGGCCGCGAAGGATGCAGGCGCCGACGGTGTTCTGCTGACCGATATGATCGTCGAGGAAGCGGTCGAGTATTTGCGCGTGATGGCTGAGAACGATCTTGCGCCGGTGTTTCTCGCTGCGCCGACATCGCCCGACGAGCGATTGAAAGCGATTGCGGAGAATTCGCGCGGGTTCATCTATGCGATTTCGCGGGTTGGGATCACTGGAACCCAGACCGAGTTGGCGCAAGATGCCCAGGCGCTGGTCGAACGAATTCGCCGCTACACAAAACTGCCGATTGCGCTGGGATTTGGCATATCGAACGCTGGACACGTGCGCGCGGTGAACCGCTTCGCCGATGCCGCGGTGGTCGGTTCGGCAGTGGTGCAACTGATCGAGAAAACGGCGCCAGCCGACGCGTCCAAGGCAGTTGGCGAGTTCGTTGCGGCCCTTGTACAACAACAATCGGCCGCGGATTAGAACCCGCGATTTATCATGAATGGGCCAAACAGACCGCACCCAAGGACGAACGAAGATGGATATCTCCGACTGGAGGCAGAAGATCGATGAGTTGGATGAACAGATTGTGGCGCTCATCAGCAAGCGCGCACAAGCGGCCAAGGCCATCGGCGAATTGAAACGTGGATCGCAGTTGCCGGTTTACGAGCCGGGACGCGAACAGGCGGTCTTCGACCATGTGAAAGCTGTGAATCCTGGACCGCTGGACCACGCCGAACTGATCCATGTCTATGAACGGATCATCGACGTGATGCGGACGTTGCAGCGGCGTGACGGCTGAGTGCGCAGGCAAAGATCATAGAAGGTTACAAATAAAAGAGACTGGACGACCGCGATGATTGTTGCAATGCAGGATGAGGCTACCGAACAGCATATTCAGAACGTGATCGAGCGCATGGTAGAGCTCGGATTTAACGTGCACCGGACGACAGGTACGCAGCAGACGATCCTTGCCGGAGTCGGGACTCCGGCCCACTTCGACGTGATCGAGTTCAAGGTGCTGCCGGGCGTTCACGATGCTTACCGCATCTCCTCCCCCTACAAACTCGCAGGCCGCAACTTCCGGCCGGAGGGGACGACGATCACGTTCGCGAACGGCGTCGTCGTCGGTGGCGAAGAAGTTGTGGTGATGGCTGGGCCATGCTCCGTCGAGTCGAAACAACAGATTCTTCTGAGCGCTCAACTGTCGGCCGCGGCCGGAGCGAAGTTCCTGCGCGGCGGCGCATACAAGCCGCGCAGTTCGCCGTATAGCTTCCAGGGCATGGGATTGGATGGTCTGAAGCTGCTGCGCGAGGTGGCGGACCAAACCGGTCTACTGGTCATCACCGAGGTGATGGAGATATCGCAAATCGAGTCCATGATTCCCTTCATCGATTGCTTCCAGGTTGGCGCGCGCAATATGCAGAACTTCAACCTGCTGCGCGAACTCGGCCACACGCGCACACCCGTACTGCTGAAGCGCGGCATGGCGGCGACAATCGAGGAGGTTCTGCTCTCCGCCGAGTACATCCTTTCGGGTGGCAACTACGATTTGATGCTATGCGAACGCGGCATCAGGACCTACGAGACATACACTCGAAACACCATGGACATCTCCGCAATCCCTGTGTTGCAGAAACTGACGCACCTCCCCGTGATGGCTGATCCATCGCATGGCGTTGGGATCCGCGACCTGGTGC
>JALYIG010000334.1 GCA_030775885.1 Acidobacteriota bacterium
GGCCGGACCCTGCACCCGGGCAATGGTTGGCTTGGAGAAATTTCTCGTCTTCAGCAGAAGCGCGTCCACCATCTCTTGCTCGACGATAAACTTTCCTTCCGAGGTCGATCCGCGCTCGCGCAGTTCGATGTCCAAGGGATGTTCGCTACCCAGATCGTGGCCGGCACAGAATGCCTTTCCACGCGCTCCAATCACCAGGACGCGGACTAAATTATCATCTTCTAGCCGTGCGAGGGCCGCGACGAGTGCCATCGACATCTGCGCATTGATGGCATTGCGCTTTTCCGGGCGATTCAACTCAATCAGCGCGACGCCTTCGGCCAATTGTCGGACCGCGATGCAAAGCGTTTCTTCTGACATGCAGGACTCCCGACTAGTTGGAGTAGTCACCCCGATGTCCCTTTAAGGGATCTCGTGGTAGCTGTACTCCGAGTTCCTCGGCTTCGGCCTTGATATGCGCAAGCCAGGCGAGCCTCACCTCGCGATTGCCGACCGTCTTGATACCCAACTCAAGGAATTTTCGGATGTTCGAGGAGTCGTTCTGTCCGAACATATCGACGGCGTAGGGCCAGATCTCGGTAAACATCAGCTGAACTGTATGTTCATGCCCGCGCGCGATCGCCGCTTTGGCAATAAGCTTGCCTGAATTGGAATGCTCGAAGCCCTCGTCCTTGAAGTTGCGGGCAGACCATGAGGCCCAAGGCAGATAGTTGGAACCGATCGCACCAAGACTCTGGTATCCGCCTCCGCGTTCCACCAACCATCGGCCTATGCCGACGCTGATCCATAACTCTTCGGACGTCGCCGTGCCTTCGACTTGAAAGCGGATAATCTTACGAAAGACGTCGAGCAGTCGGGCGTCCGGGGAAGCATTTTGCGCCTTCTCTACATAAGGCATCGGATCCACGCCGAGAGACCGCAACAACTCCACCAACCCCAATCCATGCTCGGTCTCTCCGCGCAACTGGATCCCGACGTCTTCGATCCATTCGGCGCTGGGGGCAATGGGACGCTTGGAGCGATCCTGGTATTCCGAGGACAGCTGAACAGTCAATACTTTTATGAGGTATTCGCGATATTCATCGCTCAGTTCCTCGGGTCGCTGGTAGAACGCCGGATATATACGCACGCGGTCGCGGGCAAATCCACCCGGCCCTGCCTTCGTCGTGCCGTCCGCTCCAGTGCGCTTTGAATTCACAGTCGCGCTCATCTGACTTTCCTTTCGTTGCTAATCATGCTTCGACTCGAAGACCGATATTCCTAAGGTCACCTCGCACTGCGCGCTCGAACGCCGGGCGCATCATAGCGAGTCCTCGAGTGCAGAGACGCAATTCAAGGCAACGCTCTTCGATCTCACTGCTTTGCGTCATATATTCGATGCACATTGGGTACCACTTGCGGAATGCCTTCAGAACGGCTTCCCGGTCGCCTTTCCGCATCAGTTCGCGCACCCGCAAAAGAGGGGCGTCGGTTGCACTTTCCGGCCAGCGCGCAAGGCCCAGGTCAAAGTACGTCTGAAAAGCGATGTCGGAGAGCGGTACATAAATGGAGCCGAATTCCGTCATCGCCCGGTAGCAGTGCGCCCTAGCCCTCAGCCAACGCCACACCCCCATGTCCGCCCAGCTTTCGATCGACGTCTTGAAGAGACGGGTTTTGAACTCGCCCTTTTCCAACCAGTAATTTGCCTCTGAGACTATCGCTTGGGCATCCGACCCCAGTAAGGTCAGCTCATCGGCGACGCGCCTCATTCTGCGCGTTTGTTTTTCCCATTCAAGCATGAGGGCGCGGTTCTCCTCGGGATAGTTTTCGTCCCCATACGGCGCCAAGCCGTAACCGCGCATGAACTGGATGTGATTGAGATCGTTCTGCAACCGCACGCACAGCAACTGGACCACGCAGGCCCTTACCTCATCATGCAAGACCTCGCCTGCATGGCGGATGAACACCGGCTCCGCTTCCGTGATGACCGGCGGCACATAGGCTTCAATCATAAGCACCGTCCTTTTCTAGAAAAATCGAAGAATGTGAATCGAGACGCACTTGCCATCGGCAGGTCGCCCGCGCGTTCTCGGGCACATTCTGCGCTGCGCGAGATACGATCGAACCACCGCAAATGGAGCTTGCGATCAACGTCGACGAGCCGCGGGTGCCCCCTACTGTCAGCTCCGTCCCCAAAACGGGATGCCCGATCCAGTCCATTCCGCGCGCGGTCAACTCATCAAACGTCGCGACAGTCACGGGACCGCTGGGCGATTCCAAGATCCGCGATACCGAGGCGGATGTAAATCGTGCGGTCAGCGCGCTCAGCACATCCCTATCAATAGCCGCCTTGTTCCAGACGAAAAGACGGCGCACGCTGCGGTTCGCGCCGTCGCACAGTCCGCCTAGATCGTGGGCCTCGTCAATGGTGAGGTGCACGTCGGTAACACCGGGCCCATCGAGCGCTTCCAGCCATGCACGCTTCGGTGCGAAGAGCTTCACCACCGCACGACCGCGGCCGACGAACACGCCAAAAGACGACGACCAGGTGGACGGCCCGGAAAGTGGCCGGTGGTGTACCCCTACCGAGCCGGGGGGGGGTGAACAGATAGCCCACGAGAGCGCAAGCGCCTTCTGTGTCCATACAACGGCGTCGTTACCGCCATCGAGAACTGGGAAAAGAAGCGCAGGAGCATCGCCCGGTTGCGGGGAAATGATGGCACGATGCGAGGGGTACGGTAGCTGTGGCGTGCTTATCGGCCGGCGGATCGATTGCAGCCACTCCGGATCGTCGAACCCGTTACCGTTTCCCAATGCGAGCGGGCAGCGGGAAAGTAAGGCGCCCCAGGTCGATGCGATCTGATCGATCGGCGAAGGAGCGACATATGAAACCGCGGTACACCCATTTTCAGCGTAGGACTTTTCAAAGACCTCCATCCAGCCAAGCGCCATGGATGCCAGCTCGGAATACGTGAACTCTTGTCCTTCCTCGGACAGGGCTACCTTCCGAGAGGCTGACAGGGCAACGCGATGAAGTATGATACCGGCGCTGTATTCGGTAGCGACGTTAGTGCTCATACCTTGGCCTCGGCGGTAGCAGCATGGCTAAATTGCGCGCGCAGTTCCCGTTTGTCGATTTTTCCAACCGCGGTCTTCGGTAGCTTGTCAAACAGAACGATCCTGTGCGGATGCTTGTATCGCGCGAGTTTTTGCTCGAGCACGCTCTTGATTTCGGAAACCGGGGAAGCGCCGGAAGAGGCGACGACCGCGGCGACCGGCACTTCTCCCCAGCGCGGATCGGCAATTCCCACGACCGCAGCCTCCGCAACCCCCGAGACTCCGTAGAGGACTTCCTCGATTTCTCGCGCGTAGACGTTCTCGCCGCCAGAAATGATCAAATCATCTTTGCGGTCTACCAGGTAAAGGAGCCCCTCCTGGTCGATCCAGCCTAAGTCCCCGGTCTTGAGCCAACCCTCTCTGAACACCTCCTGGGTCCGCTGCGGTTGTGCCCAGAAGCCCGGTGAAACCTGGCCGCCTCGAATGACGATTTCGCCCATGGCCTCCGGCGATAGCTCTGCGCCCTGCTCGGAAACGATGCGCACCTCCTGGCCCAGCGGCGGACGTCCCACGCAGCCATAAGGGCGCTCTGACATCTCATCCCATCCGACGACCGCATATGTCCCCGCCTCCGTTGAGCCGGCGCCGTTCCCGAACCACAGACCCGGGAACATCGATACGA
>JALYIG010000335.1 GCA_030775885.1 Acidobacteriota bacterium
GTTTCAAGACGCGGCGGCGGTGGCGACAGAAGGACTGAACGTGCTGCCGTTTGGGGCATACACGGCGGCAGGAACGAGCCAAGCGCGCGAGCGGCAGGTGCAGATGGGCGTTCGGCTGGAGTTCTGATTGGCTGGGTAGGGTCTGCGATGCTGAGGTGCGGTTTTGGGCATCTAACGGAAAAAACCGCGTAACTGAAGCGAGGGCTATGGACCTGATCGGCGTTGTGGAGCATCACGGGTACGCGGTGGTGGGGATCGGCATGTTCCTGACGGCGGTGGGGGTTCCGATGCCGGCGTCGGTGCTGCTGCTGGCGGGAGGGGCTGCGGCCGATCCGAATCCGGCGCACCACCAGGCGCTGCATCATGGATTGCACCTCTGGCTGATGCTGCCGCTGGCGTGGGCGGGCGCGGTGATGGGCGATACGCTGCTGTATCTGGGTGGGCGATACACGGGGTGGTGGCTGCTGTCGGGGATGTGCCGGGTGTCGGTGGACACGGAAAACTGTATTTTTCGCTCGGCGGACTACTTCTACAGGCGCGGTCCGAAGACGCTTTTGTTTTCGAAGTTTGTGCCAGGGTTGGCGAGTTTGGCGGCTCCGCTGGCCGGCAGCCTGGGCATGCGGCTGGGACGGTTTCTGCGGCTGGATGCGGTGGGCGTGCTGGGCTACTCGAGCGTGTGGCTGTTGACGGGATATCTGTTCAGCCCCTTTATTCAGGATATTGTGCGCTGGGTGGAGAATGTAGGACACGTTGTGCTGTTCGCTGGCGGAGCGCTGATGGCGGCATACGCGGTGATGTTTGTGACATCGCTGATGCGGGCGAGGGCATATCGCAAAGTGCGCAAGGTGAGCGCGTTGAGCCTGCATGAGAGGATGCAGAAGCTGGAACCGAACCGGGTAGTGGTGATCGCCGATGTGCGCAGCCATGGCTACTACGATCCGGGAATGCAGCGGATCAAGAACTCGATCCGGGTAGAGCCGCACCGGCTGAGGGAGGAGATTGTGGCGCTGCGGGAGTTTATGGCTCCCGAGTGCGAGATTTATATCTATTGCAGTTGCATTCGAGATACGACCAGCCTGCGGGTGGCACACATGCTGGAGAAGGAGAACTGCAGGACGACCGTGATCGCTGGCGGGTTGAAGGCCTGGGTGAAAGCGGGCGGGGCGATGGAGCAGGTTCCCGAAGGGGATTTGCGGAAGATGCCGCGTTTTGATTGAGGCCCCGCCGGGGTGGGGTTTGGAGACAGCAAGGTACCGACCCATGATTGGCGCGGTGAGACTGCACCGATCATTGGGCACCCGGTTGGTCGGCTATGATGGGGGCGGAGCGCTTAATGACGACGCAATATTATGATGGGCCAAATTATGGTGGGAAGCTGCTGACGTTTATGCTTGCGCTGGTGCTGGGTGCGGGGGTAGTGGTGCTGCTGGTACGGCATGCTGCGTCGGGACCGCTGGGGCGGCTGGCGACTCTGATTACGGGGCGTACGACGAGTTTCGACACATCGGTGCCGGTGGTGGTGGAGAAGATCCAGAAGCTGAGCCGGATGGAGACGGTGCTGTACTCGCTGGACACGGTGGTGGAAGGGGAGCGGACGTCGGCGATTCTGCCGGATGCATTGGCGGGGGACAAGATTCTGCTGGTGGTGCATGGGCAGTCGATCGCTGGGATTGATTTTTCGCAGCTGAAGCCGGAGGATGTGCGGATCGATGCGGGGACGCACACGATCCATGTGACGCTGCCGGCGTCGCAGGTGTTTGTGACGTCGCTGGATAACCAGCACACGCGGGTGTATGCGCGGACCACGGGCCTGCTGGTGCCGGTGGATCAAAATCTGGAGTCGGATACTCGGGCGAAGGCGCAGGATCAGCTGGAGAAGGCGGCGCTGGGGGACGGGATACTGGATGCGGCACGGAAGAATGCGCGGGCGACGGTGACGACGCTGCTGTATTCGCTGGGGTTTGAGCATGTGGATGTTTCGTAGGCGACTGACCATCCCACTAAAGTCATCCTTGAATTGACCCCTTGTGTGATGAAACTCATCCACAATACCGGGGGAGCTGCGCTATCATGTGTTGCATGAAGTTCCTCTTGATGGTCGGTAAAAGTGCTTCAGAAGGTGCCGCTGTGGCGGAGGATGAGCAGGGTGTTGAGGGAGCAGGCGAGTTGATGGGGTCCGAGGATTCGAATTTACTGAAGACGGTTGGGTGGGTGTCGGCGGCGCTGGGAGCGGTGGCACTGGGGCTGATTGTGGGCCGCGAGTTGCGGCTGCGGTACAAGTTCAACCGGCGGACCCCTTATGATCTGTATTCGCACTCGGGGGATGAACTGCCGGATGTGGATTTTGGGGTGGGGATTTAGGCTGGCCTGGTCTGGCGTCGTTCGGTAGCGTCGCGTTGGTGTGATGCTTCGCGTTAGGGGATTCTAACTTGACAGTATGAGTGATTATTTCGGGCTATGCGCCTGGGGCGGAAGTGTGCCTGGAAGCTGCACCGCTGCAATGAGGGCGAGGACAGTGATGCCGAGCAGCAGGTGGCCAACGATGAAGGGGCCGAGGAAGCTGTAGAGCATGACTGCGGTGCCGGCCGGGATGAGAGCTACGAGGATGGCGAGCGGGCGGGAGATGGACCCAGGGCGCCAGGCGATGAGCGCATAGATGCACCCGACAAGTATGAGGGTTGCGGCGTCGGCGAGCCAGAGGGCTTTGGAACTGCCGGCGTAGAAGTGCGCGAGGCCTGAGGCATCGATGGCGGAGGCGGCCTTGGGGAAAGCGGCGGCGTGCATGGCTCCGCCAGCGGCCGAGATGAGGGCGGCAATCGCCCCGAGAATTCTTGGAGTGCCTACGGGCATTGGGGTTCTCCTTCTTGCTGGAGACACCTTAGTCTGGAAGGTACGTTATTGCAAGTACTGACAAAAAGGATACTATGCACAATTTTGTTACTATGTACTGGGGCGGCAGGTATGACGTTGGGGAGCGTGAAGCGATGGCGGCAGCGAAGAAGGTGAAGGAGACGACATTTTGTCCACTTAACATTTTCAGCCAGGCGGCGGGCGGCAAGTACAAGATGCGAATCCTGTGGGAACTGAAAGAGGGAGCGCAGCGGTATGGGGAGCTGCGCCGGTCCGCGCTGATTGCGGGCGGAGGGACGCCGGTGACGGCGCGGGTGCTGAGCCGGGAGTTGAAAGAACTGGAAGCTCGGGGGCTGATCTCGCGCAAGCAGTACCCGGTGGTGCCGCCGAAGGTGGAGTACAGCCTGACCAAACTGGGCTCGACCCTGGTGCCCGTGGTCGCTGAGATCGTCAGATGGGGGCTAACCCAGGCGCCTCCGGGGACCAAGCGTCCGGCGCGTGTGGCGGTGGCTCGTTAGGCGCAGCGGCGACAGGCTAATATAATCGACTGCGATGAAAATAGTGTTTCTTTTTCCTGGCCAGGGCTCGCAGACGGTGGGCATGGGCCGCGAGCTGTATGAGCGATTTCCGGTTGCGCGTGCTGTTTTCGACGAGGCTGATGAGGCGCTTGGGTTTGCGCTGTCGAAGGTAATCTTCGAGGGGCCGCAGGACACGCTTAAGCTGACGGAGCATACGCAACCGGCGATTCTGACGGTGTCGATTGCGGCGGAACGGGTGCTGCGGGCGGCTGGGGTGAAGCCGGCGATGGTTGCGGGGCACTCGCTGGGCGAGTATTCGGCGCACGTGTCTGCGGGGACGCTGAGCTTTGCGGATGCTGTGCGGGCGGTGCGACTGCGCGGACGGTACATGCAGCAGGCGGTTCCAGCGGGCGAGGGCGCGATGGCGGCGGTGCTGGGGCTCGATGCGGGATTGATCAAGGTGATCTGCGAACAGGTTGAGGACCAACTGACTCCGCTGCCAAAGACGGCGGAGGCTGAGGGGTTCGACCGGAAGCTGGCGGTGGTGTCGGCTGCGAATTTGAACTCGCCGGGGCAGACGGTGATCTCGGGTGCGGTGGGCGCGGTGGAGAAGGCGGCGGCTTTATGCAAGGAGGCGGGTGCGAAGCGGACTGTGATGTTGCCGGTAAGCGCTCCTTTCCATTGCGCTCTGATGCAGTCGGCGCAGGACCTACTGGCGCTGGATCTGGCAGGGTTGGAGTTTCATGATCCGGCGATTTCGGTGGCGGCGAATGTGAGCGCGACGCTTTTGACGACGGGCGATGAGGCGCGCAGGGCACTGGTGGCACAGGTGACCGGTGCGGTGCGGTGGGTGGAGTGTATTCAGTTGCTGGTTGCGGATGGGGCGACCCACTTTGTCGAGGTTGGGCCGGGGAAGGTGCTGAGCGGATTGATGAAGCAGATTCTGGGCAAGGACTCGGTGATGCCGGTAATGAATGTGGAGGATCGGGCGACGCTGGAGAAGGCGATTGCGGGGCTGAAGGGCTGAAGGGCTAATAGAGCCACGGTCAGAATCAAGCGAGACCAGAGATTGCGCGATGGCGGAGTGTTAGCGCGGGCCTTCAGCCCGCTGGGTTGTAGGAGATGGCTACCTGGGGCTTCGCCCCAGGCTAAAGTAACGCGTGCCTTCAGCACGCTGGGTTGTAGGGGATGGCTACCTGGGGCTTCGCCCCAGGCTAAGGTAACGCGTGCCTTCAGCACGCTGGCGGTGGGACGCAGGGCGGCGGTTTTTTGCGCGCTCCGATTGGGGAAAGCGTGCGTGCTTCTGCGCTACTCTTGCTAAGGGTGGGTGGCACGCTTCACGCCTCGCGGCGAGCGGTAGACTAATTTGGGAGAAACGACATGATGCAGGTTGGCGATGTGGTCGAAGATTTCGAGTTGCAGAATCAGGATGGCAAGACCGTGCATTTGAGCGACTACAAGAAGTCGCCGGTGGTCCTTTTCTTCTATCCGCGAGCGGACACGCCGGGCTGCACGATTGAGTCGTGCGGCTTTCGCGACGCATTCGAGCAGTTCAAGAAGGCGGGGATCGTGGTGTTGGGGATCTCGCGCGATACGGTGAAAGAGCAGAAGAAGTTCAAGGATAAGTACTCGCTGCCGTATGACTTGCTGGCCGATCCGGATATGGTGCTGATCAAGCGCTATGGTTTGCTGGTGGACAAGACGATGTATGGCAAGCCGGTGACGGGTGTGGCTCGGACAACTTACGTGATCGCACCGGATAAGGGCAAAGGGCAGAAGCTGCTGCATGTATTTGAGAAAGTGACGCCTGCGGGACATGCGGAAGAGGTGTTTGCGCTGCTGAAGGATGCGGGGAAGAAGTAAGGTGCCGGGAGTTGGGACGGGCATTGCGGCGGGCGCGGCGGCGGTTGGGCTGGCTGTAGGGGGGCTGTTCTATGCGTCGCGGTGGCCGACGTCGCAGTTATTTGGGCGGACGCTGATTGCGGGGAGCGATCCTCGCGACGTGGCGTTGACGTTTGACGATGGGCCGAATGATGCGGCAACGCCGATGCTGCTGGAGGTGCTGGCTCGGCACGATGTGCGCGCCACCTTTTTTGCGATGGGCGATTTTGCGCGGCAGAGGCCGGAGATTGTGCGCGAGGTGATCGCGGCAGGGCATCTGCTGGGAAATCACACGATGAGCCATCCGAAGCTTTCCGTGGAGCCGGCGGCGCGTGTTCGGCAGGAGCTGGTCGATTGCAATGCTGTGCTGGAGGATATTGCGGGAGTGGCGGTGCGGTTCTTTCGTCCACCGTTTGGCGCGCGACGGCCTATAGTGCTGCGCATTGCGCGGGAACTGGGATTGACTCCGGTGATGTGGAACGTGACGGGATATGACTGGGAGCCGATTGGAGCCGATGGGATTCTGAAGAAGCTGCGGGATGGAGTGGCGCGGAACCAAGGGCGGGGGCGGGCTTCGAATCTGCTGCTGCACGATGGGGGACATCGCGGGATGGGGGCGGCGCGGATGGATACGGTAAGGGCAGTGGATGGGCTGCTGGCGCAGCGTGGGGGAGTGCGATTTGTGACTGTGGATGCGTGGGGGTGAAATGCTGTCGTGCCGGACGGGCCCACTACGCGTGGGGCGGGCGTTTCACGCCTTTTTTAGGTTTCGCGTTGTCCTCGCGTTGGTCGGCATGAATCCAGTTCGCGACCATCGGGAGCGCCACGCGAAGCTCACTACAGGACACGAAGTGACTCGGCGGCCAGGAGTTTGCGTTTGCGTTCGATGCCCCAGCGATAGCCGGTGAGGGAGCCGTCCTTGCCGATGACGCGGTGGCACGGGACGGCGATGGCGATGGGGTTGGCTCCGATGGCGGCTGCGACGGCGCGAGTGGCGGTGGGCTCCCCGAGCTGGCGGGCGATTTCGGAATAGCTGCGAGTTTCGCCGCGGGGGATCTGCTGCAGGGCTTTCCATACGCGCTGCTGGAATGCGGTGGCGCGGACGTCGAGCGGGAACGTGGCGGCAAGGGGATGCTCAGTGGTCTGGCTGGCGACGAAGGCGACGGCGTCGGCGAGCCAGCCGGTATTGCCCTTGGCGGCGACGAGTTGGGCTTTGTTGAATCGCTGGCGGAGGTCGGCGGTGAGTTCGGCGTCGTTGCTTCCGAAGGTGATGGCGCAGATGCCGGTCTGCGTGGTCGCGACGAGCATGCGGCCGAGCGGGCTGGGCGCGGTGGCATAGCGGATCAGCAGGCCAGCGCCGCCTTCGCGCATGGTGCGCGGGGTCATGCCGAGGGACTCGCTGCTGGACTCGTAGAGGCGGCTGGAGGAGCCGAAGCCGGCGTCGTAGATGGCGTCGGTGATGCGTTTGGGTGCGGCCTTGGGTTTGGGCGATGCAGATGCGGCGGGGCGGAGCGCGTCTTTGAAGCGGGCGACGCGCTGGGCCTTGGCGAACTCTCCGGGCGAGACGCCGAGGACGCGACGAAATCCGCGGAGGATGGTGAGGCGGCCGACGCCGGTGGCTTTGGCGATGTCAGTGAGACGGGTGCGCTCGGTGGCGTGCTCGGCGAGGTACTCGGTTGCGGCGGTGATGACGGCGGCTTGCGGGTCGGGACGCAGAGTGGCGAGGTCGGGCTCGCAGCGCTTGCAGGCGCGGAAGCCGGCCTGCTCGGCCGCGGCGGGGGTGGGGAAGAAGCTGACATTCTTGCGCGTGGGGCGGCGGCTGGGGCAGCCCGGGCGGCAATAGATTTTGGTGGATTTGACGGCGTAGACGAACTGGCCGTCGGCGCTCGAATCACGCTCGAGCACCTGCTGCCACTGGCGGCCGGGAAAGTAGCTGGGCACGGACGCGGGTGGGGCGGTGGAGGAATGCGGGGTGGAACCGGGCAGGTCGGCGGGGTGGGGACGTGGCTTGTTCATTGCGTGGGCTCTCATATCCAGTATCTTCGATTGCGGCGCCGCGTGCGACACTCCGCAATGTTCATGGAAGTGGGTCTTACGAGAGTCCTTGCGGGCGCTGCGATGACGGAGAGGCGAGGGCGCGTTCCAACTGGACGGCGCCGAGGATGGCGAAGAAGACGCTCCACTCCGACCAGGCTCGGGTTTCGTTCCACGTAGCGAAGTAGAAGGTGACGAATATCATCGCGGTTGCGGCGTAAAGTGCGAGGCGCTCCTGGCGGTTGAGGTATTTGTGGCCAAGCCAGACGGGCAGCCAAAGGAAGCCGGCGATGCTGAATACTTGCGGCAGGTGCCAGGGTTTGAGCTCGTTGTACCAGTGAAGGCCGTTCCACTGATGCACTCCGTCGGGAAAGAGATGCTGGGCGAGCAGGCGGGTGAGCACCCAGATAACGGAGCAGACGGCAATGGCGATGCGCCATGCCTTCGAACGCAGATGAACGAGCAGAGCAATGGGGATAAGGAAGATGGAGGTCTCTCGCGTCGGGGCATCCAGGAGGAACGCTGCAATAAAGGGTGCGGGGCGATTGGAGAGGATGAAGGCGGTGGCGAGTCCGAAGAAGACGAGGTGGGGAATGTCGTATGGGTACCAAAGGGCCTGTTCGTACCGAGCTGCGTAACTGGCGTAGAGGATGGCGAGCAGGAGCGCCCAGAGCAGCCACCAGTGGCGGATGGAGAGATGTTCAGAGGCGCGGATGGTCCAGAGGCCGAGGCCGTTGAGGAGGAGAAAGCTGACGAGGATGCAGGCGAGCTTTTCCGGCGACATGGGTTCGCGTTGCGGCACGTTGACGCCGTAGCGTGTTGCGGCTTTCTGAAGGACGTGGCTGGATTCAGCCCAGCGCAGAACTGGGACCATGAGGAAACGACGTTGGAATGGCTCGGGTGCGGTGCCGCGGGCGTAGCTGGGGAGATTAAGGTATGAGGTATTGACGTAGAAGATGGAGAGCACGCAGTGCGTCGTGGCGCACAGGAGTAGCAGGATTGCGGCAAGTCGACGCATCGAAGGGAACTCCAGGCAAGATGGCTGATTATAGCTTTGCGTCGCCGGAGGATAGAGATGCGGGCGACCGTCTGAAGGGGTCTCGAGAGAAGAGCGATCGCTAGAGGTGCGCCGGGCAGCCTTCTGGGTAGTCGGTGCGGCGGACCAGCAGCCAATGGCGGTCGCTACCGGAGACGTTGGTAAAGTCTACGCTGCCGCAATTGAAAAACTCGGTCTCAGTTTGCAGGTTGTAGACCTGGTTGAAAAATGCGATTTGCATGGCGGAGAGGAAAAGGAAAGCCGGCCTTTCGGCGAGGCAAGCATCGGCGCGCTGTTGTTGGGTCATCTGGGCTGCGGCGCGTCCGTTTACCAGTCCGTTCAGGTCGCAGAGGTGCGCACGGGAGAAATACCCTATGAAGCCTACATCTCCGGCCATCCCTTCGCCGTGAAGGCGATCGAGTTGGGCCCTTTCCATCGCTTTGAGATTCTGGTTGTGTCCACGGTCGATGCGGAGCACTACCGGGACTTCAATGATCCAGGCTAGAACCATCACTGCAGCGAATGTGTAGAGAAAGATGGGGCGAATCTGTGGAGCGGCAGCGCTCTGCAGGAGGTTCCATACGATGGAGAACAGAAGTGCCCAAATCATGTAGCGGACTGCGCGGAACTGCTGACCCCGAATGGCTGCGAGCAGGACCAGTGTAGGTAGCGGCAGGTTCGCGATTATCGTGGACTTTTTATTAATGTTCCAAGCGAGCCGTGCGGATACGGTCCAAATAGCGATCAAACCGATGCCGAAGGAAGCTGTGGCCAGAATTTCGCGGGCAGCTTCGGTAAAGACTCTGCCGGCTGAGTCGCCCACCTTTGCGACTGCAGTATCGGGAAGGAGATGGCCCATCGCGAGTTCAATGAAGATGAGGCTGAGCCCTGAGCCAACACACAATGCTGCTGCCCGCAGCCAGTCTCTTCTTTCAAGGAGCAATAACCCACCAAAGACCACGAGTAGCGTCAGATCGACTCGAACGAGAGGTAAAACGAAAGCAAGGGAACCTATGGTTGCAGGGGACGCTCTCTTATAAAGGAAAGCGGCAAACACCATTGACAGCAGTGCGGCCAGGCTGGTTTCCATCCCGTCGGTGAGCCAGCGTACAGCGAAGGGGCTGACAAGGGCGAAGCTGAGTGCAAGGGCGATGCGGTTGACATGGAAGATCCAATAAGCGAACGCAAGCGATGCTGCATAGCCGACCAGGGAGAGGACTTTGGGCAACAGCGGCGATTGAGTGATTGACCGGAGAACAGCCAGGATACCCACATACAGCAAGCTGGAGACTCCATAGCTGGGGTGGATTCCGTCGAAAGACAAGAAGTGTCGGTCGTGAAGTACTTCGGCGTAGCGAAGGTGAATGAGGGCATCATCCAGCATTTCTTGGCGCCCTGCCCAACAGAGAAAAACTGCCCAGGCCGCGGCGACCAACAAAAAAGATGTATACGGAAATATAGAAGCGGCCGGGCTGGTGTACTGTCTCGGAACCGAGTTTTCCATGCCGGCGCGTGGCTCCAGGGGCGTATCGATGTTCAGCTGCTCAGCAGTGCGATGTTTCTGGTTGATGCTATTCGCTGGCCTCACCTTTTATTGGGGGTTTCGAAGGGCGCGCACTGCGTAAGCTTATCAAAGCGATGGGATGCTGGATCTGAATCTGCAGTTATTCGGGGACAGATTCGGGTCGGGTCTGGCTCGGTCTCAGAACAACAGCGCAGGACAGGAGCCCGAGTTTGAGCACCAGGCAGATGGAGTCGATCCAAGGCTTGGTGTTAAAGGGGGAGATAAAAGAACTGACCGGAGTCTTCAAGCGGCATCCATTGCGACGAGCACGGGAAGGGCTTGTCGAACCTGCCGACGATGACGCGTACGTTGTGCTGGCGGAGGGAGTCGAGAACCTGGGGGGCCTGATCGAGCTTTCGGCAGCCCTGGTCTGCGGACTTAGTCTCGGCCCCGGGTCCGGTCTCGACGATTGCGGTCATCTTGACGCGAGCGTACTCGGTCCACAGCGGATCTTCCCAGCAGGCGAAATCGCCAAGACATGCAACCTCGGTTCCGCGTGGATAGAGAGAAGCGAGATGAACTCCCGCCGAGAGGACTGGAGCGCTGTAGATGCCCTGGAGTGGATGGGCACCCTCTTTCTGAGCAGCTTTGAGTTCGCGCATGCTGGTCTGGAGGTTAGCGACCAGGATGAGACCGGAGGCGAGCACAAGCGCGAGGTGAAGCGAACGGCGCGCCTCATCCGAGGGATGATTCGAGAGCGAGCAGGCTGCGAACACTGCGCCGAGAATCATGAAGCTGAATGCGATGTAACGCGTCTCCAGATGGACCAGCGTGAGAGAGGCGATCGATGCCAGGGCAACCAGCGGGAGGACGAGGAGGATCGGATCGGCGAGGGACTGTCTGCGGACCGTGAAGCCCCAGCAGATAGGAACTGCGAGCAGCAGCAATGCCTGCAGCCTCATAGGCAGGGTGAACAGCAGAAGCGACTCCGTGTTGCGGAGGATGGTGGTCAGGGTTTCGCCCAGCACGAAGCGGGAGTGCAGGCCATCAGACCAATAAGAAAAGTCGTCCCACTGTGGGGTCGAGCCGTAGACCTTGTCGCCGCCGTAGTAGGTGACCTCTGGATCGGGGGAGAGCAACTCACCGGGGTGTTTGAAATCGCCTACTGCATCGTGCCGATGGTAGATGATGAGGTCCGAAATTGGATTGAAGCGGTCGGCGCCATTGACGTACCAGGCGGTGTTGAGACGACCCGAGTCTCCGATGGTGAGGCGGCCTTTATCGGCGGAGATCTGCCAGATGTAGGGGCCTGCTACGAGTGCGAAGACGGCGGCCGAGGTCAGCAGGCCGGCCAAAACGCGAGGACGGCGAAGATTCGCAGCCGCGGTGAACAGAAGCAGCAGAACAAAGATTGGAAAAGCAAAAGCTTTGCCCCAGTAGGCGAGACCACCGCATAGGCCGAGCGCGATGAAAGGAAGAAATCCGCCTCGGATCAGGCCCCAGATTAAAGCGGCGACAGCGAAGAGGAGCAGGACAGAGACCAGCGCGTCGGGCTTGATGCCGACCAGATCGAGCCCGATGAAGAAGTAGGAAAAGATGGCGACCCAGAGAGATAGGGTGCGCCGAGGGAGCAGCCGATTCGCCGCTACACCGCGGACCAGCATCAGGCGATGAAGCATCGTGGCCAGCACAACGCAGGCGAATATCAGCAGTAGTTCGATCGCACAGTCCACCAGGCGGGCTGCCATAAGATCGTACTGCGGGCGAAAATGAAAGAACGACCTGCCGATGGTGAGCAGAGCGGGATAGAGCGGAAACCAGCTAGCGTTGACCAGAGCATGCCACTGATGGGCGCGGACGGCATTTGACAGGTCAAGGTAGGCGACCGTATCCGAGTCGACGTTATATCTTCCCACCAAGGCGGAGATGGCGGTAGAGACTGCGATGCCCGCGTAGACTGCCCAGTCGATGATTCTTGTGGATTTGAAGCTGGGTGGAATGTCGGATATTCGCGGATTCAGAGACATATCAGGCCAAGGCTCACGGGATAGGGATAGATGTTCTGCAGGGTACGTTGCCAGGCTCTGGTTACGCGGGGTCTTTGAGGTCTACTTGCTGATTCAAGTCAACCGGTAACGAGAATTCGGGCGCGACCGTGCGACGATCGGAGCCGAGAATCGGGATTGCGAAGATAGGTGCGACCCAGGTGGCGAACACAGCGCAAAAGACCATAGTTTCGACGCCGAAGGTAAGGAAACGAACTAAGCCCCCTAAGCCGCCCTCGGGTGCGACGTGGGCGAGTTGAACCAGAATCAGGAGACCCCAGGGGCTGGCGCGCAGATCTCCGAATAGCGAGTCGAAGACGAGAAAGGTCAGGAACCACAGGATTGGCGCGATCACCAATACGCCCACCCACTTGTCCATATGGAAGGCTTCCCCAGTGGGACTGAATGAGATGCCGGTTGTGGTGTCGTCTTCGGCGAGACCTCCCATTTCATGGCTATAGAAGTTCCCGGAGAAGTGAGGCGCGGGCTTGTTGGGCCAGAAGACCCGCGGTATGGTGTTTGCGAACGCCTCTGTAACCGGGCCGATGCCGACCGTTCTATCCCCTCGTTGGGTGAAGGCGATCAGCGAGTCGTCGACGGATACAAACTGCAAGCGGTCCATGAATCCCTGGGGCTTGTTGAAGTAGCCGCCGTAAGAGAGGCCTTCATCCTCCAGGTACTTAAATCCCTCGTTGTAGGCCTGCCGAGTCTTGTCCGGCTCCTTCAAAAGGCTGATTGAGACGTCCAGCCTTTGGCTCCGGGTCATCTCAGGTGTGACCTCATTGCGCCCGTACTGCGAATAGGGCACAAGGTAATAGATGGCGATGAATAGAGCGGCACAGGTGAAGAGAACCTGCCGGGCCGAGAGCCTGAATCCCAGGGCGCAGACCGGGAGCAACCAGCACAGCGGCGCGGTGAACAATCCCCCCTTCGAGAAAGCGAGGATCCCTCCGAGGAAGAGGTCGTAGGCACCTGCCAGGATCATGATCAGATTGGTGCTTCGCTTACCGCCGGTCCGACGGATTTCGTACATCCCTCCGATGATGATGCCCAGAGGGGTTAGCAGGTTGATCTGGTTGAAGGCGCTTACCAGTGCTCCTCCGCTCTCGCCCAATAGCGTAATTGCAGATTGCCCAAAGATGCCGACGAGGATGCATCCGACGGACGACCGGTACATCCTTGATTCCTTCAAGATGTTTTGCAGGAGGCCCTGATTGCGTGTGAATTGCTGACTGATGATGACTGCGCCCAGCATGCCCGTGATGCCTGCCAGGAAGACCTCGATAGTTGTAACGGGATCTTGGAGGTTCGACTGGGCCGGTTCCCCGAGTAAGGCCTTGTACGTAAGGCCCATAATGACCACCAACATCGAATAGAAAAAGACATAGGCCCCGGAGACCCTGGAGAGCCCGCCGCCGAGGTTGAAGGCGACGGCCGCAATCAGGATGAATCCGACGCATCCGGCACTGAAGTAGAGCGCTGTTCCCTCGGCAAGCTGGACTGCGCAGAGCACCGCCGCGAACACGGCAACTCGGTCCAGCGGTATTCGTTCTGGGAAGGGGATGCGCACACTTACCGGTTAGTTTATCAGGTTCGTCAGGGCCTGGATTCTACGGATAGTGGCCCGTTGGAACTAGAAACTTGCTGCGCGGATAGACCCGGCCCTGGGATATTGTTCGATGCGACAGGGGGCACCAATCTGTCTTTCAAGCGCAGGAAGTACTCTTCGAAATAGCGGCGGGAGAGGTAGCAGATCAACGTGGACAACGATAACACGACAAAGAATCTCGTGAGCACTGGAGCAAGAGTGAGGCGGGGCCGTAGAGATTGTGAAGCGGGGAAGATGCGAATGTAGATTCCGAATCCAATCATGTGCAACATATACAAGCCGTAGCTAACGTAGCCGTAGAACCGGAGGGGGGCTGTCAAGCGGAAGAAGATGGCGTGTTCTCCGTAGCGAATCGAGAACAAGAGCAGCGCGGCAAACATGATGAGGAAAGGCTCAGACTGCAGGGCCGCTCCCATGGGGTTGGCTCTGGTCAATAGGTGCAATCGGAATTGAAAGATGAAGAGGACGGCCCCAGCAACGAAAACGACAAGCGAGAATCCGCGTACGGTTATTCGTTCGGCCGCCGAACTTCGGAGCAATATAGCAATGAGCGCGCCAGTCGCGAGATTGTCAGATACAAGCCACGTAGCAGAAGAGATATCTCCAAGATGGAATATGCCTGCGGCAGACAGAAAACGCAGGATTGGGGACAGGAAAATATCTCCAGCGCAGACAATTGCAAGCGTGCGCATGCTTAGCCGACGCACAAGGAAAGGCCAAAATAGGTAAAACTGTTCCTCAACAGCGAGCGACCAGAGCGGACCATAGCCAGTGCGAATTCGCAAAGCGGCGGTGAAGTTTGCGAGGTAAATGAGGCAGAAAAAGAGATATATCCAGCTAACACCCTGTAGGCGAAGGATGAGAAGGACTACTAGATAAAGCGGCAGAATGCGTAGAGCCCGGCGGGTGTAGAAGCTTTTCCAATAATTGGACCGATTTCTGGTATCGATGAGGATTCCGGTAATGAGAAATCCTGAAAGCACGAAGAAAAGGTTGACGCCTAGCCAACCAGGCGTTGCGAGGGCCGATAGCAGGATGACGCCACGAGAGAGAGAGATGGCAGGGGGGAGGAACCAATGAAGTCCGTGATATATGACCACCGAAAGGACCGCTACGCCACGAAGGGCATCCAGTCCGGGCATTTCGCGCTTCAAAAGTGGGGAGCGAGGCGCCCTTGGTTGCCGCGAAGATGCCGACTCGGGCCTCGGGATGCGTTCTGGGAAGAGGATGCGCACAGACTTCTCTCAACTTTAGCAGGCGAGTCGCTTAAAGCGGCTCGCGGAATACTCCGGAGATCTGCGCAGGACTGAATCCATATTCGCCAGCGGTAGCGGGAAATCCGGGGGTATGCATCGGCCTCGCCAGCAGAAAGGCTAGGTCGCTAATTTGATATACTTGTTTTATCCTCAGTGGTTTGCAGGAAAGGTAGGTGATTGGCTAGCTCTCGGACAATCCCTTCACTGGATGGGTTGCGTGCCTTCTCGGTGTTTCTTGTTGTCGTAGGACACGAAAACTTCACGTTCCTGGAGCGTCTGCCGATTGGGTTTCGGAACGGAGCGCTCGGGGTCAACATTTTCTTTGTTATCAGCGGGTTTCTAATCACGCACCTCATGCTGTGCGAGCTGGAGAAAACGGGCCGGCTCAGCCTGAAGGATTTTTATATCCGGCGCGCATTTCGCATCTTTCCACCCTATTACGCGTATCTGGCCGTGGTCGCCGTTACAAGTGCGATTCATCTCTATCCGGTGGATTGGAGGACCTTTCTTGGCGCCGCCACTTATACGGTGAATTACTTTCCTCAGCCTGTTGTGTGGGTTGTGGCCCATAGCTGGTCGCTTTGCGCCGAGGAGCATTTTTATATACTTTGGCCGACGTGTATAGCGTTCTTGCCTCGGCAAACCTGCTTGCGCATCGCGGGTCTTATAGTGTTTCTGTCGCCGCTTGCGCGAGTCGCCACCTATTATGCCAATCGAGCCAGCCTCGATTCCATTGGATTCATGTCATACACGCGCTTGGATGGGTTGATGGTTGGCTCTTTCATCGCACTAACCCTGAATCTTAAGCAGTTCCGTCGCATGTTGCACGTTCTCAAGCTTCCCGTCGTAGCCGCTTCCGCTGCGGTTATTCTTTTCCTAATTTCCCCGCATTACTCGAGCGCATTCCGCTCGTCGGTCGGATTTACGGTTGACGCAGTTTGCGGCGGCGCGGTGCTGCTTTATGCAATTAGTCACTCCGAGTCTGTCGTGGGAAAGGTTCTCAACCAAAAAGTCATCAAGCATTTCGGAGTTATCTCTTACAGCCTCTATTTGTGGCAACAGATATTTGAAGGCCCAAATACGCGGTTACCACCATGGAATCTGTTAGCCGTATTTGCATGCGCTGAGGCGTCGTACTGGTGCGTGGAAAAACCATCGTTCCGGTTGCGCGATCGCTTCTTCAAGCGAACCGCCCGAGTCACAGCGAGCGATGATCGCCAGCTGGTGAACGAAATTGATGCAGTCTGAGAAGTCTCCGCGTTGGGGCCAGGTCGCGAGCATCGCGGTATGATAAACACTTGGTCTTGAAATTCGTCGTTGTGTTCCGCACGGCGAATGTCTCCAGAGCGAATACGTCTGAATTGTGAATGAAAGCAGCCTCTTAATGCCCTCAGCAAGCCAGACGGACGACGTGGCGCTTATGACGCCTGCAACGGGGCGGTGGTCACGGACGGATTCTCTGCTTCTGGCCACGCTTCTGGGTCTGGCTCTGTTTGCGATTCTCCGATCTTTTGACTGGCGAGCTACGCCGGTCGAGGATGCGGCGATGCTGCTTCGCTACGCAGAGAACTTTGCCAACGGCCACGGGATTCGCTGGAACATCGACAGCGCGCCGGTAGATGGCGCCACCGATTTTCTTTTCATGGTGGCGACCGGACTGCTTTCGCGGATCGCGCACATGGGCGTGACTACCGCCTGCCGCATTCTAGTTCTCGGCGCGCATCTCTTGTCTATCGCGTTGGTGTTTGTGGGCGGGCGAAGGATCGTGGGCGGCAACCGATGGGTATGCGCAGCCCTCGCGTTGTACTTGATGGCTGGGCCCGCGACCGGGATGGCTGAAGGCTGCTTTGGCGCTCCCTTTTTCGCCGCAGCGCTGTTGTGTTGCTGGTGTGCGGCGCTGGTCTACGCCGATGGCAACGAGACCTGGGGACAGGGAGTGCTGGCTGCGTTCTTCGGCCTGCTATCGGGGTTAATCCGGCCTGAAGGCGTGCTGATCGCTTTTATTCTGATGGCCGCGACTATCTATCGTATTGGCATGCGCAGGGCCTTCCCGATGGTTGTCTCGTTTGTGTCGGTGTTCGTGCTGCTTGGCGGTCCGTACTTTCTCTGGCGATGGCATTACTTTGGAGCGCCCCTGCCAAACCCTTTCTACGTCAAGGGTGGCGGGCATCTTTATCCGGACAGCGTAATTCACGCGATGAAGAATTTAAGTCAACTGCTTTTCCCCGTGCTTCCCCTGATCCCGCTGGGCTGGGTATCGGTGCGGACCCGCCGGCTTACCAATTCGCTGGCGATTGTGCTGGTGAGCTTCGCGTGCATGTGGATTCTGCTGAATAACTGGAACAACCACTTCATGCGCTTTCAGTACGCCATTGTGCCTGTCGTCCTGGTGACAGTTCCGGGACTGCTGGTCGATCTGGACGCGGCCGGGTTTCCCAGATGGGCGACTCTTTCAGCTCCTGCGCGGCGCAGCATCGCGCTGGCGAGTGTTTTAGTTACGCTTGGCTCCACGGGATATATCTACAAGTTATTTGGGTTCAACGACACTGCCGCGGGCATGCGCAGGTTTGCGGAAAGGCTGCAGCCGCTTGCCGCAAAGGGACATACGATTGCGGTGACAGAGGCCGGCGTGCTTCCACTGTATTCGCAATGGAAGGTGATTGACGGGCTGGGACTCAACGACGCGACTATCGCGCACCATGGCAATAGTTCGATAACGTCGTACTTTGAGGAGGATCCGCCGGACGTCATCATGATTCATGTGGACAGCCTGATGCCGCGGCCTGAACTGATGATTTTGCTTGACGGAGGAGAGCCTGTCGCGGGTTCGGTCCACGAAGCGTTCACCCGCATGGGTTCGTTCGCGGTCCAGCACCACTATACGGTGGCGGCGGCTTTTGGGGTCACGCCGTGCAACCTTCATGTCTACTGGGTGCGGCCTGGGATCGCAGATTACGATGCGATTGTGTCGACCATCCGAGATCACTCGTACATCTTTCTCGACAATGGCGCGTTGGCCACGGATTACAGAGACAAATTGCCACCACCTGAGGCTTGTGTTTCCGGCTCCGATCCGAATTGAGCCGGCCTTTGTGAGATGCGCCAGGTTGATCGCGGATTCAGAGTTGGGGCCACCGGCGAGCCGGTAGGGGAAATCAATGAATAGTACCCATGTGGAAGAAGACCGTGATGGCGTCTATGCCACGGATTCCATCCAGTTCACGAATCGGCACGAAGCGGCTAGGTGTCGGATTTGCTGATCCGCAACGCGGGCTGACAAAGTCATTCTTAGAGTTAGCAAGATGATCCACGGCACCGTTACACGATAGCTGCGACTTATGGGAACATTGCGTGCAACCTTGGGCCAGGTCAGCAGGAGGGCCAGAGCTGGACTGGCGAGACGGCTGGGTATAAACTCGCTCGAACTAGGACACAAATTGGACGATCCGCAAACCTCATCGGGTATCACCGCCCCCAGCCGTGCCCTCGACCTGATCCTCCTCACCAGCTTAGCCCTGATCCTCGCCGGCCTGCTCGACATTACCTGGTTCCGGCTCTACTTCGCCCATCCCGGCAACGACCAGAGTTGGCTGCTATATGCCGCCGGCCGGATGCTACACGGCACGCCGCTTTACGGCTCGCAGCTTAACGAAACCAATCCGCCTCTCATCATCTGGGTGTCGTCCATTCCAATGGCCGCGGCCGGATGGCTGCATATCAAGGCCCTCACCTCGCTGCGTATCTTCGTAACCGTTCTCGTCGTCCTAAGCACTCTATGGTGCCTGCGCATACTGCGCGCCGCCGACCTCGCTCGTGGTCTCGTCCTCTGCAGTTTGTGGACTCTTGCCCTTCTCGCCCTTGAAGTCTCCCAGCACGGCAACGACTTCGGCCAGAAGGAGCATTTCCTAATCCTCTTCCTCCTTCCGCTGCTATTTTTCGAGTCGGTTTCCCCTCATGTGCGCCTGCTTCTCCGAGAGCGCGTTGCCCTCGGCATCGGTGCAGGTCTGAGCATTTGCCTCAAACCGCAGGACTCGCTCATTCTCGTTTGTTTCGAACTCTTCTTCGTTCTCTATACGCGCAACATCCGCCGCTTGTTGCGTCCCGAGATCTCCGCTGCCGTCCTCACCGGCCTCGTCTACGTCCTTTCCGTTAAGCTCTTTGCATCGGTTTACTTGAGTCAGATAGTCCCTCAACTCAGGGACACCTACTGGGCCTTTGGTGAGCAGTCTACTTTCGAAGTCCTTCGCGGATGTCCCATCTTCAATGTCCTCGCCATTTCGACTCTCCTCGCCTGGATCCTTCTTCGCCGGCATCTGCGTTATCCGGCTGCTCCGGCCGCGCTCCTGGCCGGCGCCGCTGGCGGCGCCCTCGCCTACGCCATCCAGAACAAAGGGTGGCCTTACCAGTTCTTTCCCCAAGAAGCGTTGCTTGCATGTGCCATCGCTTGGCTGGCCTTCGATGCTCTTGTCCCACTCGTCCAGGCTTCGCCGAGACTGCTGCTTACCCGTGCCCTGCTTCCATTCGCTGTAGTCATCGCAATGATCACAGTTCCCACGGTCTACCGCATCGGCTACAACCATGATCGGGCCGTCTTGATGACACCTGACAGCCAGTTCCTCGACAGCACACTCGCAGCCTATCCGCGGGGGACGCCCGTCACTATCCTTGCTATTAACGTTATGGGCTTTAACGACATCCTGAATGGCGAACTCACTCTCGCCACGCGCTACCACCATCTATGGATGCTTCCTGCAATTGTGC
>JALYIG010000336.1 GCA_030775885.1 Acidobacteriota bacterium
GGTGTCAGTATCGTCGCTCTTGTGGTCGACCTGACCCACAGGAGAATGAGATGGACGAGACAACGAAGGTGAAGAAGGATTCGCTTACCTGGTTTGAGATTCCGACGGCGGATCTCGATCGCGCAACGAAATTTTACGAGACGGTGATGGCGACAAAGTTGAAGCGGGAGGTGTTCGGATATCCGCTGGCGATGTTTCCGGCGAGCCGCGAAGGCGTGACCGGAGCGTTGGTGGATGCTCCGGGACGCAAGCCTGGCCCCGGGGGAGCGCTGGTGTATCTGAACTGCGAGGGCGAGTTGGATGCGGCGACCGATCGCGTGAAGGGCTCGGGCGGCGAGGTGCTGATCCCGGTGACGGCGGTGCCTGGCGGCTTTGGGCGGTACTCGCTGATCAAGGACAGTGAGGGCAACGTGGTCAGCCTGCACAGCAGCTAGGCCGACAGAGCAGCTAGGATGATCGCTATGCGGCGAGCGGACCGACTCTTCCGGATTGTTCAGTTTCTGCGTCGTGGGCGGCTGCTCACGGCGCAGAAGCTGGCGGAGAAACTGCAGGTGTCGCCGCGCACGATCTATCGCGATGTGCGCGATCTGCAGTTGTCGGGCATGCCGATCGAAGGCGAGGCGGGCGTGGGATATACGCTGCGCCAGGATTTGGATCTGCCTCCACTGACATTTACTGCCAGCGAGCTGACGGCGCTGGTGCTGGGAGCGCGGCTGGTTCGGGCATGGGGTGGCACGACCAGCGTGGCCGCGGCGAACGATGCATTGAATCGCATTGAGGCGGTGCTTCCGGTGGAGATGCGTGAGCGGCTGGATACGATCCTGCTGTTTGCGCCGGGCTTCCGCATGCAGAAAGTCGTGCGCGAGCGGTTGGACATGCTGCACGACGCCTGCGTGGGGCGCCGGGCGGTAGTGTTCGGTTACTCTCGCGAAGATGGCGAACAGAGCAGGCGCGAAGTGCGGCCGCTGGCGCTGTATTTCTTCAGCGGTGTATGGACGCTCGCGAGTTGGTGCGAGATGAGGAAAGACTTCCGGACGTTTCGGCTGGACCGCATGGAGCAACTGCGCACGCTGGAGCGGACTTTTGTGCAGAAACGCGGGCAGCGGCTGGAGGACTTTCTGCGGAGGGTTGAGGCGCGGAAGGTAGGATGATAGGTGTGAGTCGAGGCGGTGGGAGTGAGTAGCTGGACTGAGGTTTCGGAGGAGCGGCTGGCGGGGAACTTCCGCGTGATTGCTGAGGCGGCGGGCGCAGAGACGGACGTGCTCGCGGTAGTGAAGGCGAATGCATATGGGCATGGCGCTGAGATTTGCGCGGTGGCTCTGGCGCGAGCGGGAGCGAAATGGTTCGCGGTGGCGAACGTGAGTGAAGGCGAGCGGGTGCGGCGGGCGCTTGAGGCCGCGGGGCTGGTGGGCGATACGGCGTCGCGAATTCTTTTGATGTGCGGATTTCTGCCGGAGGATGTCGCGGCGATAGTGGAACACGATCTGACTCCGGTGGTGTGGACGCCGCAGCAGGTGGAGTGGCTCGCGGGTACCGGTGCGCGCGTACACGTTGAGGTCGAGACTGGGATGGGACGGCAGGGAGTTAGGGCGGGCGCCGATCTGGACGTTCTGCTGGATGCGAGTGGAGCCGTGAAGCTGGAACTGGATGGCGTATGCACTCATTTCTGCGCGGCGGAGGCGGCGGATGGGGGGCTGACGCGCGTGCAGCAGCGGCGGTTTGCGGATGCCATCGTTCAGATAAAAGATAGAGGGCTGCGGCCGCAGTGGGTGCATGCAGGGAGTACGTCGTCGGTGGACAATCCGATTCTGGCTGAGCCGTGTCTGATGGAGGTTGCTAGGGCCATCGGCGCGCGGGCGATGGTGCGCTGCGGGATTGGGCTGTATGGATACTGCCTGCCGATTGATGGCGTGGCGAGTCCGAATCCAACTCCGAAGATTCGCGCGGCGCTGCAGCCGGTGATGACGTGGAAGACTCGCATAATGGATGTGCGCGAGGTGGCGGCCGGCGAGACCGTTGGCTATAACGCGAGCTTCACCGCGCCCAGGCCGATGCGCCTTGCGCTGCTGGCGGCGGGTTACGCGGATGGGCTGCGGCGGTCGCTATCTTCGACGAATGCGAGGCCCGGTGGGTGGGTGATGATCGATGGGCAGCGCGCGCCGGTTGTGGGGCGGGTCTCGATGAACCTGACGATGGTGGATGTGACCGGGATCGGCGGGGTGCGCGTGGGGGATGAGGTAGTGCTCCTGGGTGATGGGGTCACGGCGGACGATCATGCGCGGCTGGCGGGCACAATCTCGTACGAGATTCTGTGTGGCGTGCGATCGGAGTAGATTTGCTGGCGCATCTGCGATGGGGCATGGCGTGGTACGTTTTTATATGCGCATTGCTCTGGGTAAAACTCTTCTCGCCGCCGTATTTCTTGTCTCCGGGACCGCCTGCATAGCTCAAGCCCCGGCGTCTGCCGATTCGCGAATCGCTGCACAGAACGCGCTGTTCGAGGATATCTACCAGGCGCAATTGAAGAACTCGCCGCTGTCGGCTACATCGATTGGCGACTACCGCTACAACGATCAGCTGAACGATTTCTCGTTGGCCGCGGTAGAGCGCGAGCATGCTGCCGATGTGGCCAACCTAGCGAAGTTGAAGGCGATTTCGACCGCAGGAATGCCGGAACAGGACCTGCTTTCGCACGAGATTATGCAGCGTTCGATCGAACAGCGCATCGCCAACTACGGCTATAAAGAGTACGAGATGGCGGTGAACCAGATGAGCGGGCCGCATCTCGGACTGGCGGACCTGCCGAATGCGGTGCCTCTGGACTCGGTGAAGCACTACGAGGATTACATTGCGCGCCTGCACCAGATTCCGCGCGCCTTCATGCAGTCCGAGGAAGTTCTGCGCGCAGGCATGAAGGACAATTTGATGCCGGTGAAGTTTCTGCTGGAAAAGATTCCCGCGCAGTGTGATGGCATCGTTGCCGCCGACCCGTTTCTGAATCCGGTGAAAAAGTTTCCGGCCAGTATCCCGGCCGATGACCAGGTGCGACTGGCCAAGGCGATTATGGATGCGGTGAACAACGAGGTGCTTCCCGCATACAAGCAGTTCTCGGCGTTCATCGCGACGGAGTATGCGCCGCACGGGCGAACGATGCTGGCGGCGACGTCGCTGCCGGATGGCAAAGCGCGCTACCAGAACTACATTCGCGCGAGCACCACGACCAACCTGACGCCAGATGCGATTCACCAGATCGGGTTGAAGGAGATCGACCGCATCCAGGGCGAGATGCTGGGGATCGCGAAGAAGGAAGGGTTCGCCGATCTTGCGAGCTTCCGCGAATCACTGAAGACAAATCCGAAATACACGGCGAAGTCGGCGGACCAGATCGTGGACGATTTTCGCAAGTACATTGCGCAGATGGAGCCGAAGCTGCCGGAGTTGTTCACGCTGTTGCCGAAGAGCGATGTGACGGTGGAGCCGATTCCGGCGTTCCAGCCCGGGCAGGCGACGCACTACCAGGGTGGGACGATGGATGGGAAGCGGCCGGGGCGCGTGTCGGTGCAGACGGCGGACCCGACGCACCGTTCGATGGTGGACGATGAGGCGGTGGCGTATCACGAGGGTGTGCCGGGACACCACATGCAGATCTCGGTGGCGCAGCAGTTGACCGGGCTGCCGAAGTTTCGCAATCACACCTTCAACTCGGGATACATCGAGGGATGGGCTCTGTACGCGGAGCAGTTGGGTAAGGAGGTTGGCTTCTACCAGGACCCGGTGTCGGACTACGGGCGGCTGTCGTCGGAGCTGTTTCGCGCGGTGCGGCTGGTGGTGGATACGGGCATTCACTCCAAGGGCTGGAGCCGCGACCAGGTAGTGGACTTCATGCGCAAGACTGGATCGGTGGACGAACTGACGCTGCAGGCGGAGACGGATCGCTATATCGCGTGGCCGGCGCAGGCGTTGAGCTACAAGCTGGGACAGTTGAAGTTTCGCGAACTGCGCGACCGCGCGCAGAAGGAGCTGGGGCCGAAGTTCGACATCCGCGCATTCCACGACGAGATGCTGAGCGGCGGCGTGCTTCCTCTGGATTTGCTGGATGCGCGGACGAACAACTGGATCGCAGCACAGAAGGCGAAGTCCGCGGCGGGAAACTGATTTGCGCAGGAGCATTGCTCGCCATTAACATCGGGTTTGGAAATAAGAGGGGTTTTGAAGAGATGAGTGAAGCAATGAGTGCGGCTCGAAGGACGGAAGACATTGCGCTGGATCTGCTGAAGTTTGTGGCTGCGACAACGCATGTGGGAACCAAGACGACCGGCGGCGGCGTGGGGTTTGGTGTTGCAGCTTCGGGCAAGGCTGACGATCAGGTGACGCAGCTGCTGGATCTCTACGCGAAGTGCAGGCAGGCGGTTGAGAGTCCGGTGAAGTAGTGGAGCGAGGTTCGAGGTTCGAGGTTCAAGGTTCGAGCAAGGGCCGAAGGCAGGCGCTGCCTGACGCGCGACCTTGAGCGCTCCCGAGGGTGTGCTGCGGGTTGCGGTGGTAGGCGCGGGTGCGTTCGGGCGCAATCATCTGCGGGTATATCGCGAGCTGCAGCAGGTGGGCTATCCCGTTGAACTGGTGGCGGTTGTTGATCCGAGCGAGAGTGCGCGGGCGGCGGCTGTGGCGAAGTTTGGGGTGCGCGGCTTTGCGACTGTTGCGGAGATGACGGAGGGGTTTGCACCTGGGGCACCAGGTGCCGCCACAAATGAAAACGCGGGGATTCTTCGCTCCGCTCAGAATGACAAACAAGGATGCTCCGCCCAAGATGACAAACAACGAAGCTTCGCTCAGAATGACAGACGAGGAGAGAATCCCGGGCGGATTGATGCAGCGTCGGTGTGCGTGCCTACGGTGCACCATGCGGCGTGCGCGCGCGAGCTGATGGCGTGCGGGATCGATCTGCTGATCGAGAAGCCGCTGGCACCGAGCCTGGCCGAGGCGGATGAGATTGCAACGGGGGCGCGCGAACAGGGGCGCATCGTGCAGGTGGGACATCTGGAGCGGTTCAACCCCGCGGTACGGGCTGTGCTGGGGCGGTTGAACAAGCCCATGTTCTTCGAGGTGCATCGGCTGAGCATCTTTACGCTGCGTTCGCTCGATGTAGATGTGGTTCTGGACCTGATGATCCATGATCTGGATATCGTAACGAAGCTGGTGGGCGAGCCGGTGCGCGAGGTGCGCGCGGTGGGCCTGCCGGTGTTGTCGCGCAAGGTGGATATCGCCAACGTACGGCTGGAGTTCGAGAATGGCTGCGTGGCGAACTTTACCGCCAGCCGGGTGAGCACCGAGCGGGTGAGGAAGATGCGCTTCTTCCAGCCGCACCAGTATCTTTCGCTGGACTTCGCGCGACAGGATTTGCTGCTGATTGATGTATCGGCGGCTGCGGGAATGGATCTGGCAAAGATGGCTTCGCTGGAGGCGAACCGTATACCTCCCACCCTTCGCGATGGGGCTGCGAAGGATGGGGCAACGCTTTCAAATCCCACCCGGGACGGCGGGACTGTCTTGGAGGGGGCCCCAGGGCCAAGTCATCCGTCGCCGGGGATGGAATTGAGCAAGGTTCCGGTGGAGCAGGGTGAGCCGTTGAAGCTGGAAATCGAGGCGTTTCTGGAGGCGGTGCGAACTCGTTCTCAGCCTGTGGTGACTTTGGAGGATGGCCGGGCGGCGCTGGCGTTAGCGCTGGAGATCAATTCGTCGATTGCGGAGCATGCGCGGCGCACGGGCTTGTAACTGCGCTGGCGGGATCATCCATGTTGGTGGTGGTGACGGTCGCGGGAATGTCGAGCTTGAACTGATCGGAAGCGAGTTCCCCATTGAAGGTGGCGCTGGTGACGGTGATGGTGAGGCCAAGTTCGTCGAGCGGACGTTTGATTACTATTTTGGTGGGGAAGTCAATTTCGCCGAACTTTTTGTAGTTGTAGTATTCGGCACTGGTTTCCACCTTACCCTCTGCGTTGTAGATGTCCTGGCGCCAGGGCATGAGGTTAATGCGATCGATATGAATGACATGCTGGGAGCGGGCGACCTTACCTTGGGGCTCGGAGAGGAACTCAAGATCGTAATCTGGATCGTCGATCAGTTCTTTCCGTTTCTTGGGGTCAGTGATGATTCGGCTGTCCTGGGTCATCGAGACGAGTTGGTTAGGCTTAAGGCCTTGAATGAGCAGCGGGTCGAGAAGAGCGGAAGGGCGAAGGCTGTAAAGACCCTTTTGAGAGGTGCTGGTGACCTGATCGGAGCCGACTAAGGCGCAATTTTTGGGGCGAATCAGCATCTTGAAAGTTTTGCCGTCCGATACCATGTTCATTACGTTGCCGTAAAGATAATGGATCAGATAGACCTGAATGTTCTGATCTTTGCCGATGACGATGTAGCCTTTGAGATCGGGATATTGCGTAACCTCGCCCTTGCGACTGCCACCGGTTTCGGTCGACAACTTGATGACCAGAGTCATGTTGCGCACGGCATCGTAGCGATCGTCCGCCTGTTTTAGAAGTTGGTCAAGTGAGGCGCTGAGCACCACAGCCGGCGGATGCGTTTTAGGCACAGTCCGCGTGTGGAGGCATCCGGTAAGCGCCGGAGTCAGGGAGAGTAGACCGATGGCCACGGCTTGTCGAATCGTCATTTGCACAAACTTCAAGTATATCTGCCTCAGGGAGATAGCGCGGATTTGGCTAGAGGCTGGCTGCAGTATCAATTAGATGCGGGGGCGGAGCGGATGGCTTCTAACCTTATTTCCGTTGGGCGTGATGGTGCGCAATCTTTGCAGGATGGGGCGCAGTCCGGGTTGGGCGGGGCGGCGGAACGGGCCGGCCGATGGCGCGACGATAGGTTTGGACCTGTTCCGAGTGCTCTTTGAGTGTGGTGGAGAAGCGGCTGTGGCCCTGCGCGTCGGCGACGAAGTACAGATAATCGGTGGTTGCGGGGGCGATTGCGGCTTTCAGCGCGGCTACGCCTGGGTTTGAGATGGGACCAGGCGGCAGGCCGGTATGGCGGTAGGTGTTGTAGGGCGAGTCGGCCTGGAGGTCGGTGGCGTGTATGGCGCCCCGGTAACGGCCATCCAACAACGCGGCGTAGACGACGCTGGGATCGGTGGCGAGGGGCATGTTCCGCGCGATGCGGTTGACGAAGACGCCGGAGACGAGGGGGCGCTCGGAGGGTTGGGCGACCTCCTTCTCCACCAGCGAAGCCATGGTGACGGTGCGGGGCAGGTTGGGACCAGACGCAAGGCCAAGCTGCGCGGCTACCTGGCGGAAGCGCCGGACCATGGCGGCGAGGATGTCCGTGGGCTTGGAATGGCGGCCGAAGCGGTAGGTATCCGGGAAAAGATAGCCTTCGAGCGAAGCGGCGTTGGGCGAGAGATCCGAGATGAGGGAAGTCTGACTGCGTTCCGCGGCGAGGAAGGCTTCGCGCGAACCGAGGTGGGCGGACTCCACCGCCTGGGCGATGTCGAAGATGTTGAAGCCCTCGGGGATGGTGAGCGGGACGAAGTAGACATCGCCGCGAACGATGCGCGAGTAGACCTCGGTTGCGGTGGCCAGGTGGTTGAAGCGGTATTCGCCGGCGATTAGCTTGCCGCCCTTGAGCGCGCGCAGCAGGTAGAAGGCATAGCGGGAGCGGATGACGGCTGCCTGCTGAAGCTGAGCGGCGATGGTGTGGGTTCCGCTTCCAGGCGCGATGTCGACGTACGTGGCGTGGTCGTCGGAGGTGCCGTCGGCAGGACCCGCAGGGGCGTAGAACACGTAGCCCGCAGTGGCGGCGCAAAGCAGCGCAATCAGTAAAAGGAATGCAAAAAACTTCAAGCCAGGCCTTTCGTGCGAGCGATTGAGGGGGCGAGCCCCTTCGCGAACGCCGGGTGAGCGTTCTGGCTTTATTTTACGGTGTGAGTTGGAGCGCCGTTGGCGGCCTCGAAGCAGAGGCCCAAAGCGGTTGGAAGACGGAGGGGGGCTGACGAAGATGTGGGCCGCGGAGGTGCTTAGTGGCGGAGCAGGCGTGCGAGCCTGTTTTCGAGCTGATCTTCCGAAAGGAACTTCTGCGTGTGTGCTGAACCCGACGGAGGGTAGTAGTCGGCCTCGACGTTGAGCAGGAACTGCGCCGCGTCGATGAGGACTCTTTCGGGTGATTTGCCCGAATACGCCGCGATCAGTTCGACTCGTGCGCGCTGTTCATAGTCGAGGTCAACGTTCATTCTTTAACCCTACCTGTCGTGCCCATAGCGCTGTCAATTGAACTATGGTAACCCGCGCAGGAACCTGGGGTAGCCGTTTCAAAGCGGGAATCTCAAGGGCCACCCCGGCACAGCGGCCGCGGCGATTGCGCCTTCGCAGGGCCGAAGCCCAACCCAACGGAAAATCTCTGTAGAATAACCAAGTTGGAGCCGCCCGAATCAGCGTGCTCTGATCGCAATCTGGAGGGAAGCATGGCATCGGCAATGGCGAGTATTGTGGCGTTGAAGGACGTGCATGTGCAGTTGAAAACGCGCATGGAGAAGACGGTGGAGGACTTCCGGGCGAACCTGCTCTCCACCCGTACCGGCCGCGCAAGCGTACACATGCTGGACCAGGTAAAGGTGGACTACTACGGCACGGACACGCCGATCTCCCAGGTTGCGCAGATTTCGACGCCAGAAGCGCAGCTAATCCTCGTCTCCCCGTGGGAGATGACCATGGTGGCGCCCATCGAAAAGGCGATCCGCACCAGCAATCTGGGGTTCAACCCGATGCACGACGGCAAGGTGATCCGTATTCCGATTCCTCCGATGACCGAGGAGCGGCGCAAGGAGACGGTGAAAAATCTCGCTGGGGTGCTTGAGGACCATAAGACGGCGATCCGCAACATTCGCCGCGACGGCAATGACTCGGTGAAGAAGGCCGCTAAAGACAAGCTGATCTCCGCCGACGACGAGAAGCGCGCGAACGAAGAGATTCAGCAGCTGACGGATGCCGAGATCAAGCGTGTGGAAGAGCTGTTCAAGGCGAAGGAAAAAGAGATCCTGACGGTCTGATGTTGCCCGCCGGGCCTAGGTGGTGTGGTCCAGCACGATCTTCCAGCCCTGATCGGTCTTTTCGAGCACCAGCGAAAACATGCCGTCCGCCGTGCCGCCATCTTTCTTGGCCCGGTCGAGGTGGTACTTGCCCAGGCACACTGTGAACGTGTCGCTCAGCGGATGCACTTCCAGTTCCGAAAATGCCAGTGTGCCCATCGACCCGCGCGTCGAGTAATTGCGTCTGTACTCCTCCTGAATCTGCGCGTAACCCTTTGATACCTGCCGCCCGACGAAGATGGTGTCCGGCGAGTCTTTGTAACCCTTGACGTAGCTCTCGAGGTCGCCTGCATTCCAGGCCTTCTCCTGCGCCATCAGTACCTTAACCACGTCGAGCTCGGTGCGCGATGCGGTGTGGAGGGAATTGTCGTCCTGTGCACGTGCAGGCTGGCCGGCGGTAAACAGCAGTCCCAACGCCAGCGGAAGGGCGAGCAGATGGCGTGCCAGTTTCAACGTGTTCTCCCCATGGCCCAATCGAACGCACTTCATTGCTTCACCTCGCGTCAAGAGTGTAACTAAACTTCGCGGCCCTCTTGTCACGAATATGTCTCGCTAGAGTACCGAAGAAATGCGCTGCCTTACGCGAGCCCCGTCGACTCGGCTTGCTGCTGCGCGTGGTAGCTCGATCGGACCAGGGGCCCGCTCTCCACGTGGCGGAAGCCCATCGCCAGTGCTTCGTGCTTTAGGAACGCGAACTCTTCCGGCGTGTAGAAGCGCTGCATCACCAGGTGATCGCGCGAGGGTCGCAGGTACTGCCCGATGGTGAGGATGTCGACGTTGCGGTCGGCGAGGTCGCGGAAGACCGCGAGCAGTTCGTGCATCTCCTCGCCCATGCCGACGATGATGCCGGTCTTGGTCACTTGTGGGGTGGCCTGCGTGGGGCGAAGCTCGGCGGCAATTTCTTTGGCACGCCGCAGGAACTCCAGCGAGCGCTTGTAACGTCCGCCTGATTTCGCAATCCCGTAGAGGCGGGGCACCGTCTCGATGTTGTGGTTCAGGATGTCAGGCGCGGCGGCGACCACCATGCGCAGCGGTTCGTCCTTGCCCTGGAAGTCCGGCGTTAGCACCTCGACGCGGCAGCCCGGCGCCTGCGCGTGAATCTCTTCAATCACCGAGACGAACGCCTGCGCCGCGCCCAGGTTGTCGTCGTCGCGATTGACGCTGGTGATCACGGCGTGCGCCAGGCCAAGCTCTGCGACGGCGTATGCTACGCGTCGCGGTTCGTCGAAATCGATTGGCTCGGGCCTGCCCTTGGGCACCGCGCAAAAGCCGCAGCGCCGCGTACACAGGTTGCCCAGCATCATGAAGGTCGCGGACTTCTGGTTCCAGCACTCGCCGATGTTGGGGCACTGCGCGCTCTCACAGACGGTGTGGAGATTCAGGTCGCGGGCCAGCTTCTTCAAGTTGTGGAAGGTCTCGCCGCCGGGAGCCTTGGCCTTCAGCCACTCCGGCTTGCGTATGGGGCGGCGGGGCGCGAGGTCGATCTGGATCAGCTCGGCAGCAATTGGCGGCGTCATCTGTATAAATTGTATCGCTTGCAGAGCGGACGGCTAGCGCAGGCGCTCGCGCGTTTCCTGCCGGATCAAATAAAGGAAGAACAGTAGTCCGAACAATCCCTGCACCAGGAAGAAGCCCTGGTGCGATTTGGAGAAGTAAAAAAAGTAGCCCGCGGCCCACAGCAGACATCCCGCTGTTACCAGCGCCCAGCCCCATTTCGTTAGTTGCAGCAGGCCAAGCACGCCCACCGCCAGCAGCGTGCACAGCAGAAGGATGCCGGTTCGCGCGCGACCGCTGCCGTAGACGCCGGTCAGCGCGGCGTACACGTTGATCATGGTCATCAAGATCATGAACATCGCGATGCCGGCGATGCCCGGGAGCATCTTGCCTCGTGCGGGTTTGGGATTACTCTCGCCTGGATCGCTCATAGCGTGTGCAAGTACGCCATCAGGACGTCGCGTTCCTCGGCGGTCATGCTACGTCCTACAGCGGGCATCATACCGCGCCCGTACATGACCACAGCCATCACGCGATCGTCGTTGGCGGGGGCGCCGCTTTCCAGATATTGCTTCTTGAAGATGCCACGCAGCGATTGGCCGTTCAGCGGCTCGTTAGTGCGGTCGTTGTGGCACTGGGCGCAGTGGGCCTGGTAAACGTCGTGGCCTTGCATCTGTTCCGGGTTCAACTGGGCAAGCGGTGTTGGCGGCGGGATTTTGGTGCAGCCTGCGGCGGCGGCGATCATCATGGCAACGCCTACGCACAGCAGACCTCTTGCAATCTGTCTCATAGATTCATTGTCGCATTCGAATCGCGGTTGCATTCATGCACTTAATTCCAAAAGGCGTTGACGGTCTTCAACCATTCTGCTGCCATCAGGCCGTGGCCCGCGTAGGTGGGATGAACGCCGTCCCAACTCCAGTGTTCGGGCGAGGCCTTGGCGCAGGCTACGTCGAACGCCTGCTGATAGTGCACGACGGGCAGGTGGTATTTCGCGCCCAGGCGGTCGACCACGGCCTGCCGCTTGCGCATCTCCGCCATGTTCGCAGCGTAGTCAGCCTTCTGCTTGCCGACGGGGAGCAGGAACGGCTGGGCCAGCACGATCTTTGTCTCCGGGAGCGCGGCAATCGTCTCGGCCAATAGCTTGTCGTAGCCGGCCTCATACTGCTCCAGCGTGACCGCGCGTTCGCCGACGGCGAGCAGGTCGTTGACGCCGATCAGGATGCTGAGAAGTTGAGGGTGCAGCGCGATGGTGTCGTCCTGCCAGCGCGCTTCCAGATCCGGAACGCGGTTGCCGCTGATGCCCCGGTTGATGAAGACCAGATCGCGCTCGGGCGATTGCGCGCCGATCTGTGCCGCCAGGAGGTAAGCGTAGTCCTGGCCCATGATGTGGTTGTAGTCGCTGCCCGTGCGCTGGCGGCCGCCGTCGGTGATGGAGTCGCCCTGGAAGAGGATCACGGCATGGGGCTGGAGGAAGGGCAGAGGCTGCTGGGCTGCGAGTTGCGCGGCGGTTGCGAGCGCGAGG
>JALYIG010000337.1 GCA_030775885.1 Acidobacteriota bacterium
GGTTGACGATGCGACCGGCGGGGCTCTTGTGAAGAAGCGGAAGCAGAGTCTGAGTCAACGCAATAACCGAGAAGAAGTTTGTCTCAAAAGTCTCGTGAAGAATTTGCGGGGACGTGATGCTGGTGGCGTTGCCGGTGCGAGGATCCAGCATGACGCCGGCATTGTTGATAAGGATGTCGAGGTGGCCAAACTCTTTCTCGATGTATTTCGCTGCTGCTGCGCGATCGGCCGGGTTCTCGACGTCCAGCTTGAGAGCGCGCGCATCGACGCCAATGCCGCGCAACACCTCGGCAGCCTGCTCGCCTCTGGCGAGATCGCGGGAGCCCACCAGAATCGTGACTCCGAGCTTGCCGAGTTGTTTCGCGGTCTCGAGGCCGATGCCCTTGTTGGCACCTGTGATCAGCGCAATCTTTGCGATCGTTTCAGTCATTGCCTGCCATCTCCGTCCGAAATTTCAGACAGGAAATCAGATGCGGACGCACTCAGAATGTCTGCATAATATTTCGGCAGGGCGCGGCGCTTCATGTCGCGGCCGATCACGACGTGGACGGTTTCACCTTCGCACAGAAGAAGTCTATCTTCGACGCGCAGTATTTTGTAGGTGAAGCGGATGACGGGACCGCGCACGCTGCGGACCGTGGTTTCGACGATCAGTTCATCGTCGTAGCGGGCGGGCGCCTTGTAGCGGGCGGTGGCCTCGACGACGGCGATGTAGCAATCTTCCTCAATCTCGAGGCGCTTATAGTCAAGCCCGTGCTGGCGCATCAACTCCACGCGGCCGATTTCAAACCAGATGAAGTAGTTGGCGTGATAGACCACGCCCATCTGGTCGGTCTCCGCGTAGCGCACGCGCACCCGGGCCTCGCCGACGGCATGCTTCGTTTCAGGTTGGGTCATGCAGCAAGTCTACTCAACCGGGACGGGCACCGGTAACCGCAGCTCAAGCCTTGCCGCGCATTCGGCGGCGCATCTGCATCCACTGCTGCAGATCGGATAGAGCGTTGAAGAAAAACACCACGAAGATCACTAGATCTATCAGGCAGAGCAACTGCACCTTCATCGGCTGACGCATCAGCCAGTCATCGCAGGAGACCTCGATCTGACGGGATCCAGAGAGCACTAGGACGGATGCGGGCGCGCCTTTATTGCCGGCCAGATAGAGCGCGCAGTCATCCTGCCGGTCCGCATCCCACATGCGGATTCCGAGGCCCAGCATCAGCGCTAGCAGCAAGGAATATATGGTCACGCGCGAGATCAAGGCGCCCCCGGTAGATTTGCTCAGCTTATAGGAATAGCCAGCGCGAAGGGAGTGATTTAAGATCGAACCACCATGTTGCTGAACCCTTCTACGGACGCGCTGCTGGTGATCGACCTGCAAAACGGCTTCTGCCCCGGCGGTGCGCTGGCTGTGGCAGGAGGAGATGAAATTGTTCCGTTGGTGAATTTGCTGGCCGAGCGTTTCAATCATATTTTGATGACGCAGGACTGGCATCCGCCGAATCACATCTCGTTTGCGAGCTCGCATGCCGGGGCTCAGCCCTACACCTCGATCGCAGCGCCGTATGGGAAGCAGGCGCTGTGGCCGGATCACTGCGTGCAGGGAACCGCGGGTGCCGAATTCCATGCGGGGCTATCGATTCCGCATGCTGAGCTTATTTTGCGCAAGGGCTTCCGCGTCAATATGGATTCGTACTCGGCGTTTCTGGAGAACGACCACGCCACTGCGACGGGGCTTGCGGGCTATCTACGTGAGCGGGGGTTGAAGCGGCTGTTTCTTTGCGGGCTGGCTTACGATTTTTGCGTACGGTTCACGGCGATCGATGGGACGGCGCTGGATTTCGAATGCCTGGTGGTCGAGGACGCCACGCGAGCGGTTGGTTTGCCGGGAAGCGTACTGGCTACGGATCAGGCCTTCGAGGAAGCTGGGATTCAGCGGATCGAAGCTGCGGATGTATTGAGGTCTTAGCTCTGAACCTCGGCGCCCTGGAGGCCAAGTTCCTCTGCCCGGGCCTGCATTGACGCCAGGCAATTTCCAACGTGATCTTCGATGCTGAGGCCGAGGAGGGCTGCGCCGGAGGTCATATCCTCGCGCTTGACGGCGCGCGCGAAGGCTTTGTCCTTCATCTTCTTGAGGACGCCTTTGACCTCGACGTCGCGGATGGATTTGGTCGGCTTGACGAGGGCGCAGGCGGTGAGGAATCCGGCAAGTTCGTCGCAGGCGAAGAGCGCTTTGTCGAGGTGCGATTCCGGGATTATGCCCGAGTAGTCCGCATGAGCAAGAATTGCGTGGAGCACAGGCTCGGGCCATCCTTGTTCGCGGAGCGCGGCGACGCCGATGAAGGGATGCTCTTTCTGGGTGGGGTGGCGCTCGTAGTCCATGTCGTGGAGTAGCCCGGCACTTGCATACATCTCGACGAAGTCCGCGGCTTGATCCCCGGAGAGGCCAAGGCGAGCGGCTTCTCTTTCGCCGTACGCCTCGGTGCATACAGAGACGGCGAGGCCGTGCTTGCGCAGACTTTCTCCCGTGGTCCACTCTTGCAGCAATTCGAGCGCACGTGCGCGCGTATGATCATCAGGCATTGAATCCCTCCAGGGTTCCAGCTTACAGGGACGGATTGTCGGGTTCGAGCTGGAAGAGAGTGTTTACTCCTGTGGTTCATCTTCGGTTTTCTTCCTTTTTTCTTCGGGAATCTCCGGCAATACCCCTTGACTCTTTCGATCCCCAGTGTCACTCTAGGCTCATCACCCGACTGTTGTTATCGGACGTGTGCTGCGGTCCTTGCTCTGGGTCCGCCCGCAACTACAACTTATGGCAACCATGATGGCGTCCGTCGAACAACGGGAGGTGCTCCGTTGCGACCACTGCAGTCTGGTGCAATTCCGCACAAACAACGCGATGTGCCGGCGCTGCCGCAAGTGTCTTGAGGTAGAGCTGCCGGAGCCTGAACCAGCTCCGCTGTCGCTGGTCCCCTCGCCACCGGAGAAAGAGGGCGGCCTGCAGGTAGCTACGGCAGTTCGCGATCTTCGTCATGTGCGGAATCTTTCCCAGCGGCAACTTGCCGCGCGGATGGGCGTGCCGCGCACCTACATCTCCAAGATTGAAAATGGCAAGGCGATGCCGACGCTATCATCGCTGGATCGCTTGGCCAGGGCGCTGAAGGTGGATATCGCCTCGCTGCTGCGCGACGCGAATAACCGCCACTCCGATGAGACGGCCGTATTGACCGCGGACCCGTTCCTGGCGGAGATTGCTGCCTATACATCGCAGTTGAACGAACTGCAGCGCTCGATCTTCCTGAACCATGTTCGCGAACTTGCTGCCGGACGCCGCCGCACTGCCTGAGCCCAATTGAACGGGCCCAGGCGCCAGCAAGCCGGCAGCGACTGCCTTGGTGCGATTGATCATCTACGTGCGGATGATGAAGGCGTAGGCGTACTCGTTGGGGGCCTGGTCGGGCAAGTTGAGGGTGAGGCCGGATGGCTCCTGCGTGAACTTAATTGGGCCACCGCCGATCAGTTCTACGCGCTGGATTGGCTTCGGCATTGCGGACGAGCCGGACGCAAGAGTCTTAATGATGTACTTACGGTTTTCGGGCCACACGAAGCCGAACGCATAGACGGTGTCACCTTTGCGGGTGAAGCGGATATCTTCCGCCGTGTACGCGCGCTGATGGTTCTCATTGAAATTGTTGTTGTTTGTGACGTCGGGTGCGCCCTCACCGAACACCGCAAACGGGCGTGTTCCGTAGATTGCCTCTCCGTGTTTGGGAATCCATGTTGAAATCGCCTCCAGGAAGGCGCGCTCGTCGGAGTCCATGGTACCGTCGCCCTTCAGAGGGATATTCAGCATCAGGTTGCCGTTCTTGCTGACAATATCGATCAGCGAGTGGATGACGGACTTCGGCGTCTTGTATTTGTGGTTTTGGAAGAGGTCGATGTTGTAGTGCCAGTCGCCAATGCAGGTGTCGGTCTGCCATGGGTCGGCCAGAATGCTGGAGGCCTTGCCGCGTTCAATGTCCAGCGTGATGGCACCGACATGGTCCGGGCGGAGTCCCTTGCCCGTCATCACCGCATCCTGATGTCCTTTGTCGCGGATGCTCGAGTTGTAGAGGTGAGCGGCCGTGGCCAGTCCGAACTCCTCGAACGGAAGCTCCGTGTCGTCGTAGTAGACGAGATCGGGCTTGTACGTGTCGATCAGGTCCTGGGTGCGGAGGAACCAGTTGCGGGCAGCCTCGCGGTTCATGGCCGGAATCTCTTCGTGCCACTTTCCGTCATTCGCTTTGTGGAATGCATTGGCTTCCGCTAGCGTCAAGCCGTCCGGCATCACCAGATTGCGGCCGGTGTACAGTTCCTGCGGATCGAAACCTTCCCACCACTTGCCCTTGCCGTCGGCTTTGGTGAGGGTGTAGGCGTCGTAGCGTTGGCCGGCCATTGTGCCCTCCGGATCGTAGTCGTAGGCGGTTTGCAGCCAGTGCCACGCGTGCGAGGCGTGATTTGTGACTGCCACGCGCAGTCCATGCTCGCGGGCAAGCTTCGTATAGATGCCGACGATGTCCTTCTTCGGGCCGAGCTTCACGGAGTTCCAGTTATGAAAGCGCGAGTTGTAGTTGTCGAAGTTGTCGTGATGATTGGCGAGGGCGGAAAAGTACTTCGCGCCAGCTTTCACGTATAAATTCATCAACTCGGCCGGCTTCCAGTTTTCGGCCTTCCAGCGGTTGTTCATCTCCATCCAGCCGTCTTTGGAGGGATGGCCGTAGGTCTTCAGATGGTGGTCATACTGGCGATTGCCCTGCATGTACATGTTGCGGGCGTACCAGTCTCCCTGCTCGGGGACGCACTGGGCGGTCCAATGGTTCCAGACGCCGAATTTTGCATCGCGAAACCAGTCGGGCGCTTTGTAGCCAGCCTTCAGCGACTCCCATGTTGGTTTGAATGGGCCCGGTGCGATGTGGATTCCAGCGAGAGGGTCGGCGGGGTTTTGAGCGAGCAGAGAGCGTGAGAGTGCGGCGGCAGGTACGGCGGCGAGGGCGGACTGCAAAAGGCGGCGGCGAGTAAACCGGGTAGCGGACATGCCCGCCATCATAGACGGACTAGGGTGGACTAGGGAAGCGTTTACCCAAAAATCGACAAGACGAAATTGCTGCTGCTCACCGGGCTCGTGACATGAGGAGAGACAGATTCGACAAGGCAGCGAAGTGTCGTTTCAAGCTCGGCCACGTATGATTGTCAATCCGGCCTCCAAGTGTCTGGGGCGCGTAAAATCAAGATATCGAAATGACTTCCGCTCACAAATCCGATCCAAACGCTAGCGCCTCCGTGGAGACGTTTGAGGGTGATTACCGTCCGGCGCTCACCGCGCCTGGCCCAGCAGAGTCCGCGCCGCCCGACTCGGGTGACTTGGCCACCCCCTCCAACATTCGCCTGGAGCCGCTGCAGCTCGATTTCCTGTTACGTTTGGCTGACGCGCTGAACACAACGCTGGAGTTGAACACGCTGATGCACCGCGTTGCCGACCTGGTGCGCGCGGTAATCGACTACCGCATTTTTGCGATTCTGCTGGTGAACGATCGCACCGGCGACCTGCGCATGCGGTTCCAGTCGGGCCACACTCCCGATGTGGAGCGGATGCGAATCAAGCTCGGGCGCGGGATTGTTGGCGAGGCGGCGAGCCATCGGCGCTCGATCCTGGTGCAGGATGTGCGCAAGATCGAGAACTATATCGACGTCAACCCGAACGTGCAGTCGGAGCTTGCGGTTCCGTTGATTGTGAAGAACCGCGTGATCGGGGTCATCGATCTGCAGTCCGAGCAGATGGGCTACTTTACCGAGGAGCACCAGAGACTGCTGGAGTTGACGGCTTCGCGCATGGCGATTGCGGTGGAGAATGCGCGGTTGTACAGCCGGGTGTCGCGCCAGGCGCAGACGCTGACGGTGCTGAACGAGATATCCCGTGAGATCACCAGCATTCTCGATCTGGATGACCTGCTGGAGCGAATTGGGCAACTGCTGAAGCGGGTGATCGAATTTCAGATGTTTACCATCCTGCTGTGGAACGAGCGGGCCGAGCGCTTCGAGCATCGCTTCAGCTCGCGCTTTGGCGAGCGGATCAAGCGGGAGCACAACGTCCGGTTGGGCGAGGGAATCATCGGCCATGCCGCGCAGCAGCGCGTGCCAGTGCTGGTGCCCGACGTCCGCAAGGATTCACGCTACATCGTGGCAAACCCGGAGGTCCGCTCTGAGCTGTCCGTGCCTCTGATCTATAAGGGCCGGGTGATCGGCGTGATCGACCTGGAACACACGCGAAACAACTACTACAACGAGGACCACCAGACAACGTTATCGACTCTTGCGGCTCAGGTGGCGATTTCGATTGCTAACGCGCGGCTGTACCAGCGCATCTCCGAGGAGGAGCAGCGATTGGAACGAGACCTGGAGATGGCGCGCGAAGTGCAGCTTCGTCTGCTGCCGTCGGCTGCTCCGCAACCGAAACGCGCTGAGATCGCGACGGCGTTTCTGCCCGCCCGCTCGATTGGCGGCGACATTTACGACTTTATCGACTATGGCGGCGGCCAGGGACTGCATAAGACGTCGCAGCGAAAGAGGATCGCGATCATGCTGGGCGATGTTTCCGGCAAGGCCGCGCCGGCTGCACTCTATGCGGCGCTGGTTTCGGGCATTCTGCGATCGCTGGCTGCTCGGCATCTGGCGCCTGCACAATTGCTGGCCGAACTGAACAATCAACTGCAGGAGCGCAAGCTGGATTCGCAGTACGTCACCATGTTGATGGCGGTGTGGAACGATGAAACGCGTACGCTGCAAATTGCGAATGCCGGATCGGTGCAGCCGCTATACGTTACGAACTTGCGGACGGAGGCGACTGCTTCAGCGGGGAAGCGCTCCGGCGTGCCGGGTGCGGGGTGCGTTGCAGAGGATGGGTTCTCCGTGACTACGGTTCAGGCGGAGGGCTTTCCGCTTGGCCTCTTTCCCAATGCGGAGTACGAAGAATTGACGATTGCGGCGAAGCCGGGCGATTTGCTGGTCTTCTTCTCCGACGGCATTGTGGACGCGGAGAACGCGGACGGCGACATGTTTGGCACAGAGCGGCTGACCGAGGTGCTGCGCGAGCATCCATCGGCGTGCAACTCGGCGCAGGCGACAGTGGATGCGGTGCTCGCGGCAGTGAGTGCTTTCCAGGCGGGAACGGCGCACTTCGACGACGAGACGCTGGTGGTTCTGC
>JALYIG010000338.1 GCA_030775885.1 Acidobacteriota bacterium
CGGGAGAGCCAAGGCGCATACGCCGCGGAGTCTCTTCGGATGGTCGCATTTGCAAGCCACTTATACGGAGGAAGAGAAACAAATGGATCTCAAACCGCAGAGCGTGTTGCAAGGTATGGCTGGAGCAGTGATGTTCCTGGCCATTGTCGCAGGAGCTCAGACTACTCCCGCCCCCACCCCACCCACCGCTCCAGATGCCACTACGCCAACCACTCCCGCGGCAACCGCACCAACCCCGCTTTCCACGTTTGTTCTCACTGGTCCGCTGCAATGGCTACCGCCAGCGATCTTCGATGCCGGGCCGTTGGGCAAACTGTCGGTCAACGGCATCCTGACCGGGTTCGCACAGTTCCAGAACAATTCCGTGTCGCCAGACCACGAAGTCCAGGCCACTCTAACCAACGGGCAGATCTTTATTCAAAAGCCGGATGGCAAATTTCAGTACTACGTCCAGGCAGGCGCCTATGCATTGCCGACACTTGCAGTGCCCTTCGTGAACGCCCAAAATACGCTGAACAACCTCTACGGTCCCGTTCCTGTTGCCTTCGCCAAACTGCTGTTAGGAAAGACAACATCATTTGAGATCGGCTCTCTGCCCACTCTGATGGGCGCTGAGTCCACCTTTACGTACCAGAACTTCAATATCGAGCGCGGCATTGTTTGGAACCAGGAAAACGCTATCAATCGCGGCATTCAACTGAATCAAACCCTGGGTAAGTACCTTAGCGCCTCGGTCAGTTGGAACGACGGTTACTATTCCAACCGCTACTCGTGGCTTTCGGGCTCGGTGACCTTCTTGAAGGGGCCTCATAGCCTGGTGTACGACGGAATGGGGAACCTCGGACAGACCGCCTATACAACCACAGCTACACCGCAGGCGAATAACAGCTACATGCACGCGGTGATCTATACCTACACCAAGGGCCCATGGATCATTCAACCGTACTTTCAGTACCAGAACCTACCGAAAAACCTGAAGGTAGGCGTTTTCAAGAGCACGTCCTCAACTGGCGGCGCGATTAACGTCAGCTACGCCTTCAAGGGCGGCTTCTCACTTCCAGTGCGCTTTGAATACCTCAAGAGTTCGGGGAATGAAACCGACGGATCGGTCAATTTGCTGGGGTTCGGGGGCGGCAGCGCAGCCAGTACCTACACCGTGACGCCAACCTACCAAAAAGGAGGCATGTTTGTTCGCGGCGATCTCGCATTCGTGGCTGCAACGAACTACACGCCAGGTGCTGTCTTTGGCCCGATCGGAATGGATAAAAACCAGTTCCGAGGCGTACTTGAATTCGGCTTCATCTTTGGCAACAACATCGGAAAATAGGCGAATCGAGGTGCTGGCTCCGGAAGGTTCGTTGCTTCCTTGGGCCAAAGCGCCAGTTCACTGGTGCGCCACCGGAAATCAGTGGCGCACCACACAGAATGTACTGGAACGCGAGGCTGGTATCGGAACATTGCTCGCGCAGTCCACTTAGGAACTGTTCACCATCTTGAACCACCAGGAGACTTTTCATGGCAGAAGAGAAATCCGCTCCCGCTCCACAAATGCAGGCCACACTTGGCCTGACCGGTTTAACTAGCAACGCCATGGCTCTGATTGCGCCAGGAGCTTTCCTTTGGCTAACCTTCTTCATCCAGGCAACCACTGGCGCGACTGCTCCTTCCATGTGGATCGGGATCTTCGCGGCTCTTATGCTGTGTTTGGCAACCGCCGTATCCTACGCCGAGATCTCCAAGTTGTATCCAGGCACAGGTTCGAGCTATTACTATGCGGAACAGGCGCTTCTCTCGCAGAACGCAACTTATAAATATGCCCGCATTTCGAAGTTCATCGTCGGCTGGGGTTCGCATCTGTATTACTGGGTGTACCCGGGCGTCATGGTCGGCGTGACCGGCATCTTTGTCGGCTATGTGGTCGGCTTCCTCTACCCGGGCTTCATGAGCGGCTCCAACCCCGGTCCCTTGTTCATGTCCATTGTGGCGGTGATCTTCACATTCGCGGTTGCCTGGATCGCCCAGCGCGGCGCCAATGCCTCCACGGCAGTCAACCTCACTATCAACATCATTCAGATTTCAGCGCTTGTCCTGTTCAGCATCCTGGCCATCGGATATCGTGTGCATCACCCCGAAGGCTCCGCGGCGTTGAACTATGACTCCACAACGCAGGCAACGTTCACCTGCAACTTCGCCACGGCGGCGGACGGTTCGACAAAGCGCGACGCCAGCCAGACCCCAATCTGCGCCAAGGATGCGGCGGGCGCGGATGTCCCATTCACCATCAGTTACGCGGAGCATGACTCCACTGGAAAGTTCCAGGCGCATCCCAATGCGAAGTCGGTTGTCTCGATACACAGTTTCAACTGGATGATGGTCCAGGCCACGGTTGCCATTCTGATCCTGGTCGGATTCGAATCGGTCACAGCAATGGGTGGTGAAGCAAAAAATGCAAAACGTGACATCCCGCTTGCTGTCATCTTCTCGCTGCTCATCCAGGGACTGGTGTGTTATCTCATAGAGTATTTTGCGGCGAATTACTTCCTTAACTCCGGTTACCCCATGGGAAGCGCGGCGGGGTCCGCCGCTCCAATCGGCGACATGATGATCATTGTCGGTGATGCTCTGCTGGGCCAGGGCCACGGAAAGTACTTCATGCTGGCTGAGGCGGTCACCGTGTTCCTCGCGCTGATCGGCACTACCTTAGCGTGCATGAACACCGGTGCCCGCGTGACCTATGCGATGGGCAAGGACGATGAGGCTCCGGAGCACTTCGGCATGCTGCATGCCAAGACTCTGACCCCACACCGGGCGGTGCGCACGCTGTCGTTCATTACAGCCTTCATCGGCGTAATTGCGATCTCCCTGTGCTTTGGGGATGGGTCTGCACCGAGCGATGCCACGATTGCCGCACTGCCCCCGGGCATCTTCTCCCACTTCGGTTATCTCTCTCACGATCACCTGGCGGCGCTGCCTAACACGCTGCTGATGATCACGCTCACCTCCAACTTCGGAACCTTTATCCTCTACGCGCTAAGCTGCATACTGTGCTTTGTGGCGTACAACAAGCGCCCCGATCATAGCTTCCTGAAACACACGCTGATTCCGGTCTTCGGGTTGCTGGCCAACGTCGGTTGCATGATGTTCTATCTCATCGGCCCGTTCCTCGGAATAGGCACCAAGATGGAACCGCTCGGCGCGCTTGCGATAGCCGGTCTGTGGGGGTTATATGGAGCGTTCTACTTCATGAAGTCGTCCAAGGCTAAGGGCAAATCCATGCTGCTGGAGTCCAAGGCTTAGGAGAAACCTCGCCACACGGAAACGAACACGCTGAGCAGTCAGGTAATCTGCTGGACTTATCGCCCCTCCGGGAAGCACCGGAGGGGCGGTCCTCCTTACTCTGTCTGGACAGCCAAATATCGAGAATGATAACCGGCCAAAAGGGCAGGGCGGTGAAGTTTCATGCTGGATGTGGTCTATGGACAAGCAAGCGATGTCGGCAGGGTTCGCCCGCATAACGAAGACGCTGCCGGCGCCGTCACTCCGAGGTCGCGCCAGGAATCGCGATCTCGCGGGTGGATGTTTGCTGTAGCCGATGGGGTGGGTGGACTCGACCTCGGCGAAGTAGCTTCGGCCAAGGCGATTGATGTTATCACCGAGGGCTTCTCCAATTGCACGGAAGGGGTCTCGCTGGCGAGCCTGCTGCCGAGCCTGATACAGCAAGCAAATTCAGCGGTGCATGATGAGGGCCTTCAGGCCGATCGCCGTGGACGCCACATGGCAACGACAATTGTGGCCTGCGCGCTGCGGCACGACCAGGCCGTGATCTCGCACGTTGGCGACTCGCGCTGCTACCAGGTGCGCGACGGCAAAGCACTGCAATTGACTCGCGACCATACCTGGGTCGCAGAGCAGCGAAAGCTTGGTTTGATCACGGCGGCAGAGGCAGAGCGCTCGGAAAGCCGCCACGTCCTGACGCGATCGCTGGGACCGGAGATGTTCGTCACGGTGGACACGACGACTGTTTCACTAAAACCCGGCGACCGGCTCGTGCTCTGTACCGATGGACTGTACGGTGGCCTATATTCCGAGGACATCGCGCGCATCACCTCACAGAATAAGGACATCGAACGTGTTGTGCGCGAACTTGTGCAATACGCGGTGGAGGTGGATGGATCGGATAACGCAACCGCACTGGTGGTCGAAGTGCGATCGATTGAACCCATGGGCATGTACCGCGGAAGGCTGTACCCTCTGCCACTCCAGTAGCTTGCCGCAAGCCAAAGCCATCCGAGGTCCATGCTTACTCAAGCCGGGACTTTGCAAGTCATCCTTTGCCTTGCGTGTCGCTGGACCATTCACGTCAAGTATGAAGTCAAGACGGGACACAACCAGGGCAACCTCAGGGAATTTGCCAGCTGTATGTGACGGTTTGCCGGATGTTTGAGTCGACAATGCGCTCGACCACGCGCTCGGACTGGAGGGTACTGAAAGTATCCGACAGCGAGCCGATGTTCCGCGAGAAGAAGGTTGGCGCAGATGTCACTGCGACGCTGCCATTGGGGCCGGTTGCAGCATCGGTCGCGGAATTACTGGTCTGATTATTACTGGTCTGATTATTTGTGCCGTCGATCAGTGACGTAAGACGGATGTAAGGGGCGCGTTCGCTGGTGGGATTGAAAACGGCGACTAAGGAAGCGGGAGTCGAATTCGCTTCCGAGGAGTTGTTGCCAAGGTTGTGCAGGAGTTCGAGAAGTGTGGACCGATCGTCCGACAATAAGATTAAGTTTCCGTGCGCCGTCGTGGAAGACGTAGCGAAGAGAAGTGGGCGTGGGCCGGTAACGGCATAGATGGTCGTACCCGCATCGTCGCTGGGGTGAAAGTCGATGCCGATATTCGCCGCAGTCAAAGATCCGCCGAGTGCCCGCCGCAGGGCGGATGCGAGGATTCGCGGATTTGCCGAGTTGGCTGCGTGGAGAATCACGGCGGAGTGGATTGGAACCCAGAGCCCATCTTTCTCCAGTGGACTTTGAGCCGAGCAGAGTGTGAGAACACCGTCGAGGTTTGCGGATCGGAGGAACTCAGCAAGTGCGTCGGTAGAGGCGGCTGTGGAGACGAGAGGGATAGCGTCGATACGAGTTTCAAGATCGCTGGCGGAGCCGGTCTGTGGGGCTTTAAGGTCAGGATCGGGGGCGTACTGGGCATCCGCGGGTGCAGCGGTGATGCTGCCAAGAAGTTTCTCCTGAATGGCGGTAATAGCGACGGATGGGTCTTGAGTTGCTATGGCGCGGAAGACGCCGGTGGACGGCGGCGCAAGAGCAGCAAGAGAGGCGACATCGAAACTATTGGCGGGTTCTGGAGATTTTGGAATTAGGACACGCTCTTCGCGGAAGCGCGTCGGTTCGAGATACAGGTCAGAAGCTGCCGCTCGGAATTGGCGTGTCCAGGTGGTGTTGCGCTGGATCCAGTACGAGCGAAAGTGAGGATCGAGGGCGATGCGATCGAGGTTGAGCACCATGTGCAGGGCCGGTGCGGGCTTCTGGGCAGGAAGCGCGGCGGAAGCGTCGCGGAACCAGGGCTCCTGCCTGACAGAGTTTGTGGGCGTGGGCGCAGCAATAAGTGAAAGAGCATTTGCAATGAGGTCTTCGCGAGTGGCGAGGATGAAAAGGTCGCCGGATGGAGTGGATACCTGGGCGAAGGCTACCGTGCTGTAGTCGGTGCCGGAGGTCCGAATGTAAAAGTCGGCGTTGCCGGCGTGGCGGCGCTGGAAGTTGGCACGGGACTGAAAGAGTTGGCCCTGGTTTGCCTGCGCGGCAGGCATGCGGGTGATGTAAATGAACTCGAGCTTGCCAATGTCGTACCAGGCGAAGATGGACTCCTTACCGGCTACCTCCTTAAGCAGGTCGGCGCCGGCAGGAATACCGGCCGCGCTGGCGAAACTGGTTTGAGCGTCGCCGAGGCGGCCGAAGAGACGTGAGTTTTGGAAGACGGCGTAGTTGTCCGACGCAAGCCATGTTTTGCTCTCGGCGGAGTTGGACCACCGTTGGAGGAGCGAAGCGAAGTCAGGAGATTCAATGGTAAGCAGCGCGTCTTGCGGCACGTAGGCTGTAAGGGGCTTCGCTGCTGCGGACCTTTGTGCGCTGCGAACCTGATACGCAACGGCGACGACAGTTGCGAAGAGCAGGAGTGCAATGGCGGTGCGATTCTTCATTGGCTTTCCTCCTGCGTGAGTGTGGAGGCCGTGAGACGTGGGCGAACCTGAATGGACTGGGCCAGTGCAGCGTGTAGATCAGGCCGGCGGAGGGCATTACGACGCGCTAACAGGACGGCCGCCTTTAGTTCGTCCCGGCGACGTGCCAACTCAGGTTGCGGAGAATCTTTTGCGAGGGTCATCGCAAGCTCGGCATAAGCGAGCGCTGAATCGACGTTGCCGTCACGCTGATAGGTGGAGGCGATTTGACTGGCCAGCCGGATGCGCGCGGAAAGGGCGAGTTTGTCGGCTGCCTGAGGCAGAGAGACGGATGGCTCGACAACGTTGTACGGCGAGTCGATGACGGCACCACGAGTTGGCGTTTCGGATTCGACCGAGGCTTCGCCGGCTGTGGTGGTATCGGATTCGGTGTCGTCCGCATGGATGGCCGGAGAGGAAGTATTTGGGATGTTTTGCATGGAACGCAGAATGGCGAGAGTGGCGGAAGAGTCGGCGGTAGCGGGTTGCAGCAGCAGGAGATCGAGTCGTGCGCGATCGGCGTCAGAGCTGCTTGGGGCGATAGCGATTGCCTCTCGGAGTAGAGCTTCTCGATCTAATTGGCTCGTGGAGGCCGCGCTGGCAGAGGCGATGCGGGCCTCGGCAAAGTAGGGTTGTCGGGCGGCAGTCGGGGTAGAGGGGTGGGCGATTAAGTTCAGTTCCCTGCCCCCGAGATCAGAGGTTTGGGAGATGAGCGGCGCGAGGGTACGCGCAGCTTGGACGCGGAGATCGTACGGGGCGGTTGCGTCCCGTGCAACATCGAGAAGATTGGCTTGAGCCTTTTCGCGGGCACTTGAGTTTAGTTGGGCTTGAGCAAGCCGGTAGCGATAAGAAGCATCCCATGGAATCGATTTGACGAGCGACTGGAGGAACGGGACTGCTTCGGCCGGGTGATGGTTCTTCTCGAGAAGCGAAGCAGCGTAGTCAGTGTTGATGTAAGGGTTGGGTGCCTTTCCATCGGAGCTGTAGCCAATTCTGGCAGGTTCGTTCGACTGGAACTCGGGCTGTCCGGGAACGGGAAAATTGATAGCTCCGTTTTCGTAGCTTGAGACGTGCTGCAGGGTGAGTTGATGGAGCAGGTCGAGAGCCCCCGGCAGGTCGCTAGTATCGAGGCGCAATTGAGTGAGCGCGAGAAAGTCGGTGGGAACGAGAGTATTGTTCTGCCTCTTATATTCGAATACAAATTCCTGTAACGGGCGGATCGCGGCCAGGTCGGGCTTGTACGCCGGCGTCGGCTTCATCAGGCGGTAGAGAGCGGAGCCGAATGAGTCCTTGGGCACCGAGTCCGGGTTCGCGCGCCACGTCGCTAGCAGAGCAGTCAAATGATTCGTGCGCGTAGTCAAGATGATTCGATCCATATCTCCCCTGCCCTTGGTGTCTTTCTCGGAGAGTAAGTCGAAGGTGGCCTGAGCTTTTGCAATCTGGTTCTGAGAAAGATATAGGTCTATGAGAGCGTACTGGTAGCCGGCAACGCCTTGCTGCCCCTCATCGCCTGCTGGATGGTCGCGCGCGAGTTCGATTTGGCGAAGCAGGATTGGCTCGCGCGATCCTTCCGCAAGCCATGCTTCTCTGCGCAGGTCTTCGAGAATCTGGTTCGGGTCCGAGGCTGAGTTGGCGACGGCCAGGATAAAGTTTGCGCCTTCTTCGGGGGTGGCCGAGGCTTTGTAGATCGCTTTCAGCAGTTCGTTGGAGCGGTAGTTGCCGTTCTTTGCGAGGTACGGGCCAAGGATGCCCTGGATCTCGGGGCGGAAGGTGGCAGTGAGATGGCGCTCGCCGAGATGACGCGTAACCGTTTCGAGCGACGTAAACCATGACTCTGGATACATGGCGTGCTGCTGCATGCGGCCGAGGATGGCGAGCGCGTTGCGCCAATGGGTGAGTCCGTCACCATGCCGGTTGGCGCGGTAGAGATTCGTGGCCAGTTCATCCTCAATGGCGGGGTCAGATGGAGAAAGTTCAAGGGCATGGTTGTACTCCGCGACGGCCGCGTCCATATTGTTGGCTTCGGCATAGCTTCGAGCGAGATTCAGGTAAGCGTTGGGAGCGGTCGGAGAGTTTTCAACCTCGCCCGGCAGGAAGTCTTCGGGATCCGTGAGGGACGTCGCTTTCGGTACGGTCGCGAGGAAGATTCCAAAGCGGCTGGCGTAAGCGAAGAAGTTGTCGCCGGTAAGTTGCCGTGCCGGGTCGGCGCGAGCGGCAACGCGATCTCCGACAGTGGACTCGTAGGCTAGCGACTGCCGAAAGTTGGACGTGTCCATCGGGCTCGACATCGAGCTGGCGAAGTAGGTCTGCACCAGGGACGCAGAGGCTGGACGCCATACCGGAGGGAGCGATTGGCCCCGATTGGAGACTGCGGCAAGGGCTTGCGCCTCGGAGGCATGGGCCACGATGTAGTTGAGCGCGGCGTCGGCTAGGTTGATGTTGCGGTCTGCGGTGAGCGCAGTAAGAGCGGCGGGATCATCGCGCAGTAGGAGGTCGAAGTAGCGGTCGCGAACTTGAGTGTTGTTTCTGACGACGAGAGACCGGGCGATGCGTGCTTCGTTCGCGCTATCGCCGGCGTCGCGAAATGCTTGGTTTGCCTGCATCAGAATGGGATCGCGACGCTGCGGCAGGAGCCGGGCGGCGTACGCTTCAAGGGTGTGCGCCAGCTCAGAAAACTGGAGGCGGCGCTGCTGGAGGCTGGCATACAACCCGGCCTCGGAACTGTTGTTCTTGGCGTCGCCAGCGAGGAGCCTCTGCTTGCGCCAGTTGGCCTCACGGTCAGGGAGGCCAGAAGCGGCGGCGGCCTGAAGGGCAAGATCAGGGTTAGCATTCGGCTGGGCCGAGTCATGAAGCCTGTCCAGAGTCAGCGCAAACGTCTGCTTCTGTTCGGGTGTGTAGTAGGTCTGCACTATCTGCCCTATCGCGCTGATCGCTGCCTTGAGATTCTGGTCGGCAGCTTGGCGGTGCTGCGCTGCGAAGTTCTGCCGGAATCCGTTGGCTTCATCACCGGAAATATTCTCGCGGGCAAGTTCGGCGGCGAGGACTGAGGGTGACGTTGCGGATACTTCGGCCGCCTGACGAGCGGCCACGAGAGTTTCGAGAGCACGATCACCCTGCCCAAGCCGCGTAAGGATGCGTGCGTAGGTGACGGCCCCGGTATCCGGCTGCGGGTAGACGTTGACCGTAGGTGGAGTAAGCAGGTTGGTTCCAGCAAGGGCCACGCCCTGTTCGGCGAAAGCGCGGGCATCCGCAAGCAGGTTCCAGTTTTCAAGTTGCGCCGCAACCGTGAAGAAGTCGGTCGCGGCTTTAGTGTGACCGTCGATGTAAGCAGTTTGGAGTGCTTTGACAGCGTCCTTGGGTCGCTGCTGGCGGGCTCGCAGCTCGGCAAGACGGACCATCCAGGAGGGATCGTGGTAACTAAGGAGGTAGAGTCGTTGGTAGTCAGTGGCAGCAAGTTCAGATTGCGATGGGTCGGACT